>NZ_JBSFHA010000002.1:0-148421 GCF_053596855.1 Streptomyces sp. NPDC001617 | reverse complement strand
CAGGGGTTGTTCTCGCGGTTGAAGGATGCGTTCAACGGTCGCTGACGTGGGCTGGAGGTGGCTGCTGGGGGTCCGGGGGTCGTCCCCCGGGCAGACGGGGTCAGCCTGGGCAGCAGGGGTTGTTCTCGCGGTTGAAGGATGCGTTCAACGGTCGCTGAGGTGGGCTGGGGGCTCTGCCCCCCCAGACCCCCCTTCGGCCCTGAAGGGGCCTCGTCCTCGCACGCCGGACGGGCCGCTGAAGCGCCCTTGGGCAAGAGGGCGACCCGATTCGGAAGTGTTCGGAGGACGTGACAACATGCGGGCATGTCCTCCGTGCTGACCGATCTCTTTCCGCATCCGATCGTGCAGGCCCCCATGGCGGGCGGTGTCTCCGTGCCGCATCTCGCGCAGGCCGTGTCCGAGGCCGGTGGGCTGGGGTTCCTGGCCGCCGGGTACAAGACCGCCGACGGGATGTACCAGGAGATCAAGCAGCTCAGGGGGCTGACCACCAAGCCCTTCGGCGTGAACCTGTTCATGCCGCAGCCCGAGTATGCCGACCCGTCGGCCGTCGAGGTCTACGCCCACCAGCTGGCCGGCGAGGCCTCCTGGTACGAGACCGAGCTTGGGGACCCGGACAGCGGGCGGGACGACGGTTACGACGCCAAACTCGCCGTGCTGCTGGACAACCCGGTGCCGGTGGTGTCGTTCCACTTCGGCGTCCCCAGCCGTGAGGTCATCGACTCCCTGCGCCGCGCCGGCACCCTCACCCTCGTCACCGCGACCACCGTCGAGGAGGCCCTCGCCGTCGAGCGGGCCGGCGCCGACGCGGTGATCGCCCAGGGCGTCGAGGCGGGCGGCCACCAGGGCACGCACCGGGACGTGCCGGAACACGACGGCGCCGGGATCGGGCTGCTCTCCCTCGTGGCCCAGGTCCGGGAGACCGTCGGCATCCCGATCGTCGCCGCCGGCGGCGTCATGCGCGGCAGCCAGATCGCCGCCCTCCTCGCGGCCGGCGCCGACGCCGCCCAGCTCGGCACCGCCTTCCTCGCCACCCCCGAGTCCGGCGCCAACGCGGTCCACAAGCAGGCCCTCACCAACCCCCTGTTCATGCGTACGGAGTTGACCCGCGCCTTCTCCGGCCGCCCCGCCCGCGGCCTGGTCAACCGCTTCATGCGCGAGCACGGCCCGTACGCCCCCGCCGCCTACCCCGAGGTCCACCACCTCACCTCGCCACTGCGCAAGAAGGCCGCCTCGGCCGGGGACGCGCAGGGCATGGCGCTGTGGGCCGGACAGGGACACCGGATGGCCCGGGAGATGCCCGCCGGTCAGCTGGTGGAGGTACTCGTCGAGGAGATCGACCGGGCCAGGACAGCGTTGTCGAGCAAGGGGGAGTACCGATGACCGCACCCGTGTTCGTGGTCGAGCGACTCGACGGCGTCGGACCGGAGTTCGTGCTCGACGGTCCCGAGGGACGGCACGCGGTCACCGTGAAGCGGCTGCGCCCCGGTGAGGACGTGGTCCTGACGGACGGGCGCGGACGGTGGATCGAGGGCGTCGTGAAGGCGGCCGAGGGCAAGGACCGGCTCGTCGTCACGGACCTCGAGTCGCTCCACGAGGAACCCGAGGAGTCCCCCCGTATCACCGTCGTCCAGGCCCTCCCCAAGGGCGACCGCGGCGAGCTGGCCGTCGAGACGATGACCGAGACCGGCGTCGACGCGATCGTGCCCTGGGCGGCGGCCCGTTGCATCACGCAGTGGAAGGGCGAGCGAGGCCTGAAGGCGCTGTCGAAGTGGCGGGCGACGGCCCGTGAGGCCGGCAAGCAGTCCCGTCGGCTGCGCTTCCCGGAGGTCGCGGACGCGGCGACGAGCAAGCAGGTTGCGGCACTTCTCGCCAAAGCCGACTTCGCCGCCGTACTCCACGAGGACCGCGACTACCCCAGCGAACCGCTGGCGACCGCCGAACTCCCCTCCTCCGGCGAGATCGTGCTGGTCGTCGGGCCCGAAGGGGGCGTGTCCCCCGAGGAGTTGGAGCTCTTCGCCGAGGCGGGCGGGAAGGCGTACCGGCTGGGGCGTAGCGTGCTGCGTACGTCGACCGCGGGCACCGCGGCGACCGCCCTGCTCCTCGGCCGCACCGGCCGCTGGTCCTGACCGCACCACGGGGGAAGACCATGGAACTCGCCCAAGTCCGGCTCCTCGTCAGTGACTTCGCTGCCTGCTACCGCTTCTACGCCGAAATCCTCGGCCTCAAGCCGCAGTCGGGCGCGACCGAGGGCCCGTACGAGAAGTTCAGCCCGGCCACCGGCTCGGCGGGCATCGCCCTCCAGGACCGCTCGATGATGGCCGAGGTGCTGGGCGAACTGGGGGACGCGACCACCGGGCACCGGTCGCTGGTGGTGCTCCGGGTGGACGACCTCGACGCCTACTGCGAGCAGGTCACCGGCCGGGGCGCGACCCTTCTGCACGGCCCCGCCCCCATGACCGACCGCATGCGCGTCGCCCATCTCAAGGACCCGGAGGGGAACTTGGTGGAGCTGCAGGAGTGGTTGCTGCTGCGCGGCTGACCTGCGGGGGCGCTTTCGTGACCGTATGCGCTCTACCGCAGCGCCCTGGTCAGTGGCAGGCTGCCCCCCATGGGGGCTTTGAGGCGGATTTGGCGTCGGCCGCGCGGAGCGCAGCGCATCGCGGCCGTGGTGGGGCTTGCCGTCATGGCCGTCGGTGGAGTGGTGGCGTGTGACCCCGCGGGGCTGAGTTCCGCATCCGTGGCGTACACCACCGACCAGACCGCGACCAAGGAGCTGGAACGGCACAAGGTCCAGGTGCAGTGGCTGAGCTGCACGGCCAACTACGGGAACAACGACAAGAACTACACCCCGGGGAAGGCGACGCCCTCGGCGAGCGAGACGACCGTCGCCAACGTCGACTGCCAGGGGCAGACCAAGGACGGGCGGGACATCACCGTCACCGGGAAGGTCACCCGGGCGGTGGACGGCGCCTGTGTGCGGGGTGATCTCACCGCCAAGGTCGGCGGGAAGACCTGGTTCCATGTCACCGGGCTCGGCAACTGCAATGCCACACCCTCGCCGATCACCAATCCCACCAGCGGGAACGGCAACGGCAACGGACCGGGGCCGACGGTCACCGTGACCGTCACCAGGACCATCTGGTGCAAGGGCGATCCGAAGTGCTGGCCGGTCGAGGGCAAGTGATCGAAAGGCCTGTCCGCCGAGTGTGCGCCCGCCTAAGGTGATCAGGTGACTCAGCCCACGTCCTCCGCGTATCTCCGGTTTCCGCATGTGCACGGCGAGTTGGTGGCCTTCGTCGCCGAGGACGACGTATGGCTCGCGCCCCTGGACGGCGGCCGCGCCTGGCGGGTCAGCGCCGACAACGTACCGGTCACCCAGCCGCGCATCTCGCCCGACGGCACGACGGTCGCCTGGACCTCCACCCGCGACGGCGCACCCGAGGTGCATGTCGCGCCGGTCGACGGCGGGCAGCCCGCCAAACGCCTGACGCACTGGGGCAGTTGGGGCACCCGGGTGGGCGGCTGGACCCCGGACGGACAGGTCCTGGCGATCAGCGCCCAGGGCCAGGCCACCTTGCGCCGCACCTGGGCGCACGCCGTCCCGCTGGACGGCGGACCGGCCACCACCCTGCCGTACGGACCGGTCGGCGGGGTCGCCCACGGCCCGCACACCGTGCTCCTGTCCGCGCCGATGGGACGCGAGGCGGCCTGGTGGAAGCGGTACCGGGGCGGTACGGCGGGCAAGTTGTGGATCGACCGGGAGGGAGAGGGGGACTTCGTACGGCTTCACGAAGGTCTCGACGGCAACCTCGAGCACCCGGTGTGGGCCGGCGACCGGATCGCCTTCCTCTCCGACCACGAAGACACCGGCGCCCTCTACTCCTCGCTCGCCGACGGCTCCGACCTGCGCCGGCACACCCCCCTGGACGGCTTCTACGCCCGGCACGCCGCCGGCGACGGCACCCGCCTCACCTACACCGCGGGCGGCGAGCTGTGGCTGCTCGACGACCTGGACGGCGCCGAGCCGCGCCGGCTCGACATCCGGCTCGGCGGGCCGCGCGTCGACCTCCAGCCCTTCCCGGTGAGCGCGGGCCACTGGCTCGGCGGCGCCCACCCCGACCACACGGCCCGCGGCAGCGCGGTCACCGTGCGCGGCGCCGTCCACTGGATCACCCACCGCTCCGGCCCCGCCCGCGTCCTCGCCGCCGAACCCGGCGTCCGGGCCCGGCTGCCGCGCACCTTCCGGACGGACGGCGAGGAACACGCCGTATGGGTGACCGACGCCGAGGGCGACGACGCCCTGGAGTTCGCCCCGGCGACCGGCACCGCCCCCGGCGCCACCCCGCGCCGGCTCGCGGCCGGACGGCTCGGCCGGGTCCTCGGGCTCGCCGTCGCACCCGACGGCAGCCGGGTCGCCGTCGCCTCGCACGACGGCCGGGTGCTGCTCGTGGAGCGGCACAGCGGTGAGGTCCGCGAGGTCGACCGGGCCACCGACGGCGAGGTCTCGGGGCTGGTCTTCTCGCCCGACTCGGCCTGGCTCGCCTGGTCCCACCCCGGCCCGCGCCCGTTGCGCCAGCTCCGCCTCGCCAACACCACCGACCTCTCGGTCACCGAGGCGACCCCGCTCCGCTTCCGCGACTACTCACCCACCTTCACCCTCGACGGCAAGCACCTCGCCTTCCTCTCCGCGCGCTCCTTCGACCCGGTCTACGACGAGCACGTCTTCGACCTGGCCTTCGTCGGCGGCTCCCGCCCGCACCTGATCACCCTGGCCGCGACCACCCCGTCCCCCTTCGGCCCGCAGCGCCACGGCCGCCCCTTCGAGGCCCCGGACAAGGACGAGACCCCCGACAGCGAGGGCACCCCCGCCACCCGTATCGACCTCGAAGGCCTCGCCGACCGGATCGTGCCCTTCCCGGTCGAGGCCGCCCGCTACTCCACCCTGCGCGCCGCCAAGGACGGCGTGCTGTGGCTGCGCCACCCGGTACGCGGGGTCCTCGGCGCCTCCCGGGCCACCCCGGACGACGACGACCCCGAGACCGTCCTGGAGCGGTACGACCTGGCCCAGCAGCGCATCGAGCACCTCGTCTCCGACGCCGAGCACTTCGCCGTCAGCGGCGACGGCAAGCGGGTCCTGCTGCGGACGGACGGCAAGCTCAAGGTCGTACCCAGCGACCGGCGCGCCTCGGCCGACGACAGCGACACCAACGTCACCGTCGACCTGACCCGCGTCCGCCAGACCGTCGACCCGGCCGCCGAGTGGCGGCAGATGTACGACGAGGCCGGCCGCCTCATGCGGGACAACTTCTGGCGCCCCGACCTGGGGGGCGTGGACTGGGACGCCGTACTCGACCGGTACCGCCCCCTCCTCGGACGGCTCGCCACCCGGGACGACCTGGTCGACCTCCTCTGGGAGGTGCAGGGCGAGCTGGGCACCTCGCACGCCTATGTCAGCCCGCGCGGCGGCTACGGCCACGGCGACCGCCAGGGCCTGCTCGGCGCGGACATCTCCCGCCACGAGGACGGCAGTTGGCGCATCGACCGCATCCTGCCCGCCGAGACCTCCGACCCCGAGGCCCGCTCCCCGCTCGCCGCACCCGGCGTCGCCGTCCGCGCGGGCGACGCGATCGTCGCGGTCTCCGGCCGCCCGGTCGACCCGGTGACCGGCCCCGGCCCCCTCCTCGTCGGCACGGCGGGCAAACCGGTCGAGCTCACCGTCCTCCCCTCCTCCGGCGGCGACCCGCGCCACGCCGTCGTCGTCCCCATCGCCGACGAGGACCCTCTCCGCTACCACGCCTGGGTCACCGACCGCCGCGCCTACGTCCACGAACACTCCGACGGCCGCCTCGGCTACCTCCACGTCCCCGACATGCAGGCCCTCGGCTGGGCCCAGATCCACCGCGACCTTCGCGTCGAGGTGGCCCGCGAGGGCCTGGTGGTCGACGTCCGTGACAACCGTGGCGGGCACACCTCCCAGTTGGTCGTCGAAAAACTGGCCCGCCGCATCGTCGGCTGGGACGTGCCCCGAGGCATGCGCCCCTACAGCTACCCCCAGGACGCCCCCCGCGGCCCCGTGGTCGCCGTCGCCAACGAGTTCTCCGGCTCCGACGGCGACATCGTCAACGCCGCGATCAAGGCCCTCGGTATCGGCCCGGTCATCGGCACCCGCACCTGGGGCGGAGTCATCGGCATCGACAGCCGCTACCACCTGGTCGACGGCACCCTGGTCACCCAGCCGAAGTACGCGTTCTGGCTGGAGGGGTACGGCTGGGACGTGGAGAACAGGGGGGTGGACCCTGACGTGGAGGTGGTGCAGAGGCCTCAGGACTACGCGGAGGGCAGAGACGTACAGCTGGACGAGGCGATTCGTATCGCCCTGGAGGCACTGGAGACCAGTCCGGCGAAGACTCCGCCGACTTTGCCAACCTCCTAGGGGCGCGGGGCTGTGTCGATGTGCGGCTCCGCCGCGTGGGCGCGACCAGCCACAAACCACCCGCACCCGGCGACGATACGATGCCCCAACGCACCCGAGCCGAAGGAACTCACATGCCAGGGGAACCCCAGGACGACTGCCTGTTCTGCAAGATCGCCGCAGGCAAGATCCCGGCGACCATCGTCCGCGAAACGGACACCACCGTCGCCTTCCGGGACATCAACCCCCAGGCCCCCACCCACGTCCTGGTCATCCCCAGGGCCCACTACGCGAACGCCGCGACCCTGGCCACCGCCGCCCCGGAACTGGCCGCCGACGTCCTCCGCGAAGCCCAGTCCGTCGCCGACGAGGACAAGCTGGAGAGTTACCGCATCGTCTTCAACACGGGCGCCGGCGCCGGCCAGACCGTCTTCCACGCCCACGCCCACATCCTCGGCGGCCGCGGCCTCCAGTGGCCCCCCGGCTAGCCAACCGACCGTGTCCGTACGCGAACTGGTGGTCCTGGGCACAGCCAGTCAGGTCCCCACGCGCCACCGCAACCACAACGGCTACCTTCTCCGCTGGGACGGCGAGGGCCTCCTCTTCGACCCCGGCGAGGGCACCCAGCGCCAGATGCTGCGTGCCGGCGTCGCCGCCCACGACCTGAACCGGATCTGCGTCACCCACTTCCACGGCGACCACTCCCTCGGCCTCGCGGGCGTCATCCAGCGGATCAACCTCGACCGGGTCCCGCACGAGATCACCGCCCACTACCCGCGCTCCGGTCAACGCTTCTTCGACCGCCTGCGGTACGCCACCGCCTACCGCGAGACGGTCGCGCTCACCGAGGCCCCGGTCGACACCGACGGCACCCTGGCCGCCACCCCGGCGTACACCCTCGAGGCCCGCAAGCTCTCCCACCCCGTCGAGTCCTACGGCTACCGCCTCACCGAACCCGACGGCCGCCGTATGCTCCCCGACCGCCTCGCCGCCCAGGGCATCAAGGGCCCGGACGTCGGCCGCATCCAGCGCGAGGGCTCGCTGAACGGCGTGTCCCTGGACGAGGTCAGCGAGACCCGCCGAGGCCAGCGTTTCGCGTTCGTCATGGACACCCGCCTCTGCGACGGCGTCCACGCGCTCGCGGACGGCTGCGACCTGCTCGTCATCGAGTCCACGTTCCTCGACGAGGACACCGACCTCGCGGTCGAGCACGGCCATCTCACCGCAGGGCAGGCGGCGACGGTCGCGCGCGAGGCGGGGGTACGGCATCTGGTCCTGACCCACTTCAGCCAGCGCTACACCGACCCCGACGAGTTCGAACGCCAGGCGAGGGCCGCCGGCTTCGACGGCGAGCTGACGGTGGCGCACGATCTTCTACGGGTCCCGGTTCCGAAACGGCGATAAAACACCCGTACCATGCTGCGATGCCCCTCCCCAAAGCAGAACTGCACCTCCACATCGAAGGCACCCTGGAGCCGGAGCTGGCCTTCGAGCTGGCCGCCCGCAACGGCGTCGAGCTGCCGTACGCCGACACGGACGAGCTCCGCAAGGCGTACGACTTCGAGGACCTCCAGTCCTTCCTGAACCTGTACTACGAGCTCATGGCCGTCCTGCGCACCGAGCGGGACTTCGAGGATCTCGCGAACGCCTACCTCGCCCGCGCCGCGGCGCAGGGCGTCCGGCACGCGGAGATCTTCTTCGACCCGCAGGCGCACATCGTGCGCGGGGTCCCGATGGGCACGGTCGTCGAGGGGCTGTGGCGGGCGCTGGGCAGCAGCGAGGCCCACCATGGCATCTCCACCAGGCTGATCCTCTGCTTCCTGCGCGACGAGTCCGCCGAGGCGGCACTCGAGACCCTGGAGGCCGCGAAGCCGTACCTCGACCGGATCACCGGCATCGGCCTCGACTCCGCCGAGGTCGGCCACCCGCCGGTGAAGTTCCGCGAGGTCTACGAAACCGCCGCCGCCCTCGGCCTGCGACGCGTCGCGCACGCGGGCGAGGAGGGGCCGCCGGAGTACATCACCGAGGCGCTGGACGTGCTCGGTGTGGAGCGGGTGGACCACGGGCTCAGGTGCATGGAATCCCCGGAGCTGGTCGAGCGGCTGGTGCGGGAGCGCATCCCGCTGACCCTGTGCCCCCTCTCCAACGTCCGCCTCCGCACCGTCGACACCCTGGCCGACCACCCGCTCCCGGCCATGCTGGACGCGGGGCTGCTGTGCACGGTCAACTCCGACGACCCGGCCTACTTCGGCGGCTACGCGGGCGACAACTTCGACGCGGTGCGCGCGGTGCTCGGCCTGACCGAGAACCGCCTGCGCGAACTGGCCCGCAACTCCTTCCTCGCCTCGTTCCTGGAGGACGACGAGGAGCGGAGGGCCAGGTATCTCGCCGAGGTGGACGCCTACGTCTTCTAGGCGGCTGTGGTGTCGTAGGCGCGCTGGGCGGTGGTCTCCACGGGGATCTCCACGACCGGAAGAGACCTTCTCCCCACGCCCCGCGCGACCATGGTCATCGGCACCGCGATCACCAGCAGCCCGACCGCCAGCACCCCGCCCATCACCGGAAATCCGGCCCGCGCGGCCAGCACACTCCCCGTCAGCGGTCCCGCCGCCGTCCCCAGCGACGATGCCGAACCGACCAACACGGCCCAACGCCCGCGCGGGTCCAGGGTGGCGGCCAGGCCGATGACGTACGAAAGCACCACCGGGTAGAACAGGTTCCACGCGATCTCGCCGGACGCGAAGGTCGTCAGGTCGGTTGCTGAGGCGCTGAGCAGGATGCAACCGGCGATGAGCGCCGTACCCGCTCCCACCGGCAGCGCCCGCCCGAACCGCGGTCCGACCGCGCCCGCGACCGTCACGCCGAACAGTCCCGCGCCGAGCGCCACCGCGAAGACGGCGCCGACGGTCGCCTCCGTCAGATGTGCCTGGGCCAGGCCGATCCGGCCGCTGACGCCCCAGAGCGCGTTCTGCGCGAGGGACCAGCAGAGCATGGCGGCGGCGAGGACCGGACCGGAGCGGAGGTGGGGGAGGCGGGTGCCGGCGAGGGGGTTGTGCGTGACCGCCGTACGGACGGGGAGGCGGCCGGTGAGCGGCCAGACGGCGAGGGCGGTGAGGGCGATCGCCGCCAGGGGTTGGCCGTGGCCCGCGCCGAGGTGGGGGACCGTCAGATAGACGGCGCCCGCGAGGGCGGAGACGCCGAGCAGGCCGAGGGTGGTCGTGCGGTGCGGGTCGGGCTGGGCGGCGATGCCGGTGGCGGCCACCGTGGTCGCCGTACCGGATCCGAAGCCGCCGATCAGCGCGCCGGTGATCACGGCCGGGATGGAGCCGGACAGGGCGGCGGTGCCGTAACCGAGCACGGCGAGCGCGAGCCCGATCCGGGCCAGGTTCCGGGCCCCGATCCGCTCCACCCGAGAGGCCAGCAGGAAGCCGGCCGACGCCGAACTCAGCAGCAGCGCACTGCCGATGGCACCGGCCTGTGTGGCGCTGAGCGGTAGCCCCGAGTCCAGGCGGCCCACGGTGGTGGGCAGGAGGTACGGGGCGAGATACCCGGCCGTGAAAAGGGCGACGAGGGGCCAGGGGGTGGTGCGAGGGGCGAACACGGGCGTTCCCAGGGCATGCGAAAGAAGCGGCTCAAAACAAGGGGGTTTGGGCGCAGGCCGTCGACGGACAGGAACGCGCGAGCAAGTTGTATCAAGCACGCGGTTACGGAAGAAGAGCGGGGGGTGTGATGTGACGCACGTTGTGTTTGGGGTGGGGGAGGCCGGGTAGCAGAGGGCGCCGGTCAGGCACTCTCGACCGACGTCACCGCCAGTACGCAGCCCCGCCGGCCGCAGGCGCCGTCGCTTCGATCTTCGCCCTGATCTCCCGCATCACCGCGACGATCCGCTCCTCGTGCTCCGGCGTCAGCCGGGCCACCGGTACCGAGCAGCTGATCGCGTCCTGGGCGGGGGCGTCGTAGCGCAGGGCGAAGCCGAAGCCGACGATGCCGGGTACGCCTTCCTCGCGGTCGATCGAGTGGCCGCGGGCGCGGACGGTCGCGAGGTCGGCGGCCAGGGAGTCCCGGGTGGTGTGGGTGTGGGGGGTGAGGGGCTTGTACGGGCCCGCGGGGAGGTCTGCGTCGGGGCGTTCGGCCAGGAGGGCCTTGCCGAGGGCTCCGGCGTGCGCCGGGAGGCGGCGGCCGACGCGGCTGATGGTGCGCAGGTACTCGTGCGACTCCCGGGTCGCCAGGTACGCCACGTCCCGCCCGTCGAGCCGCCCCATGTGGATCGTCTCGCCGAGCGCCTCGGACGCCTCGTCGAGATAGGGGCGTACGACGCGCACCCGCGGGTCGGAGTCCAGATAGCTCGTGCCGGTCAGCAGGGCGTGGATGCCGATGCCGTAGAGGGAGCCGGTGATGTCGGTGCGGACCCAGCCCCGGCCGATCAGCGTCTGCAGCAGCGCGTACATCGAGCTGCGCGGCACGCCCAGCGCGTCCGCCAGCTCCTGCAGCCGCGCCGGACGGTCGCCGCGCGCGGCGAGCAGTTCCAGCAGCTCGACCGTCCGCGCGGCGGACTTCACCTCGCGGACCCCGCCGCCTGTCTCCGACATGGGGCGATGGTAGTCGGCCGGTGCCGGGCCGTTGACTGCCGCTGTTCGCATATCTAAGCTCTGTCTCTATACATGGATAGCATCTATATGGGGAGACAGAGGAGTCAAGGTGACCGGTGAAGCGGAGGCAGTGGGGGCAACTGTGCGGAGGCTGCGGGACGGGATGGCGAACGGCGTGCTCTCCTTCCCGCTGACCTCCTTCCACGACGACGGCTCGCTCGACCCGGACGGCTTCCGCGCCCATGTCGCGGGCCGGCTCGCCGCCGACCCCGGCGCCCTCTTCCCCGCCTGCGGCACCGGCGAGTTCTTCTCGCTGGACGAGGACGAGTACCGGCGGGTCGTGACCATCGCCGTCGAGGAGGCGGGCGGGCGCGTGCCCGTCGTCGCCGGGATCGGGTACGGCTGGGCGCAGGCCGTCCGTTTCGCCCGTATCGCCGAGGAGGCAGGGGCGGACGCGCTGCTGGTCCTGCCGCACTATCTGGTCGCCGCCCCGCAGGACGGACTCGTGGCGCAGGTCGAGCAGATCGCGGCCCGCACCCGGCTTCCGCTCATCGCCTACCAGCGCGGCCAGGTCGCCTTCACCGCCGACTCGTTGAGGCGCATCGCGCGCATCCCGAACGTCATCGGCCTCAAGGACGGCCACAGCGACCTGGACCGCCTCCAGCGACTGACCCTCGCCGCCCCGGAGGGCTTCCTGTTCTTCAACGGCGCCTCGACCGCCGAGATCCAGGCCCGCGCCTACGCCACCGTCGGCGTCCCCGCCTACTCCTCCGCCGTGCACGCCTTCGCACCCGAGATCGCGAACGCGTTCTTCGCCGCGCTGCGGGACGGGAACGACGGCGACGGCAAGACCGTGGAGCGGCTGCTGCGCGACTTCTACGTCCCGCTCGTCGAACTCCGCGACCGCGTCCCGGGATACGCCGTGTCGCTGGTGAAGGCGGCGGCCCGGCTCCGAGGCCGTCCCGTCGGCCCGGTCCGCGCCCCGCTCACCGATCCGTCGGCCGCCGATCTGGCCGACCTCGAGAACCTGCTCACCACCGGACTCGACCTCGTAGGAGCCGCTCTGTGAACCTCACGATCACCGACGTACGGCTGACGCCGATCCTGGTGGCCGACCCGCCGCTGCTCAACACGCAGGGCGTGCACCAGCCGTACACCCCGCGGCTGATCGTGGAGATCGAGACGGCCGACGGGATCACGGGGGTCGGCGAGACGTACGGCGACACCAAGTACCTGGAGCCGGCACGACCGTTCGCCGAGAAGCTCGTGGGCCGCCAAGTCTCCGATCTGAACGGCCTGTTCACCGTCGCCGAGGAGGTCTCCGTGGACTCCGCGCGGGTCGAGAACCAGGTCGACGTCGGTGGGTTGCGAGGTGTCCAGACCGCCGACAAGCTGCGCCTGTCCGTCGTCTCCGGCTTCGAGGTCGCCTGTCTGGACGCCCTCGGCAAGGCGCTCGGGCTGCCCGTGCACGCGCTGCTGGGCGGCAAGGTGCGGGACGCGGTCGAGTACAGCGCGTACCTGTTCTACAGGTGGGCCGACCATCCGGCGGGCGTGGCCTGCGAGAAGGACGACTGGGGGGCCGCGGTCGATCCGGCGGGTGTCGTCGAGCAGGCCCGGCTGTTCAAGGAGCGGTACGGGTTCACGTCGTTCAAGCTGAAGGGGGGCGTCTTCCCGCCGGACGAGGAGATCGCGGCCGTACGGGCGTTGGCGGCGGCCTTCCCCGGACACCCGCTGCGTCTCGACCCCAACGGGGCCTGGAGCGTGGCGACTTCGGTGAAGGTGGCGGAGGAGCTGGAGGACGTACTCGAGTATCTGGAGGACCCGGCGCTCGGTACCGCCGCCATGGCCGAGGTGTCCGCCGCGACCGGGGTGCCGCTCGCCACCAACATGTGCGTGACGACGTTCGCCGAGATCAAGGAGGCGTTCGTGCGGGACGCCGTCCAGGTGGTGCTGTCCGACCACCACTACTGGGGCGGGCTGCGCAACACACAGCAACTCGCCGCGATCTGCCGGACGTTCGGTGTCGGGGTGTCCATGCACTCCAACACCCATCTGGGCATCAGCCTCGCAGCGATGACGCACGTCGCGGCCACTGTCCCGAACCTTCACCACGCCTGCGACTCCCACTACCCGTGGCAGTCCGAGGACGTCCTCACCGAGCGGCTGAGCTTCGAGGGCGGCAAGGTCGCCGTCTCCGACGCACCGGGCCTCGGTGTCCGGCTCGACCCCGAGAAGGTGCGGTTCCTGCATCAGCGGTGGCTCGACGACGACGGTTCGCTGCGCGAGCGGGACGACGCGGCGGCCATGCGGGTGGCCGATCCCGCGTGGGTGACGCCCTCGGTGCCCCGCTGGTAGGCGCGCGCCGCGTCGGGCGGGGCGGGACCGGCGTGATGTCGGTGATGTGGTGCACACTGGCCTGATCCGCACCATGCCAGGGAGCACACCGTGACCGCGTCCAACGGGTCCGCCGGGACCGCCGGAAAGGGGCCGAGGCCCACCGCAGCCGGGCCGCCCTGCCAGGCTCAGGTCGACCCCCTGGCCGCCCTGCGCGCACCCGGCGACCCGCCCTGGGACGTCTTCCTGACGGGCACCGTCTTCCTGGACATCATCTTCACGGGGCTCGACTCCGCCCCGGTGCGCGGGACCGAGTCCTGGGCGCGCGGGATGGGGTCGAGCCCCGGCGGCGTCGCCAACATGGCCACCGCACTGGCCCGCCTCGGCCTCAGGACGTCCCTCGCGGCGGCCTTCGGCGACGACCACTACGGGGAGTACTGCTGGGACGCCCTGGCGCAGGGCGAGGGCATCGACCTCTCCCCGTCACGTACGGTGCGCGGCTGGCACTCCCCGGTCACCGTCTCCATGGCGTACGAGGGCGAGCGCACGATGGTCTCCCACGGCCACGAGCCGCCCCCGGAGGCCGCGTTCCTCCAGGCGGAGGCGCCCCCCGCGCGGGCCGCCGTCGCCTCCCTCACGCCCGGCCGGCGCGCTCCCTGGATCGCCCAGGCCGCGAGCCGCGGCTCCCGCATCTTCGGCGATGTCGGCTGGGACGACACCGGTGCATGGGACCTGGCGGGCCTCGCCGACCTGGAGCACTGCGAGGCCTTCCTGCCGAACGCCGAGGAGGCGATGCGCTACACCGGCGCCTCCTGCCCGCGCGAGGCGGCGCACACGCTGACCGAGCACGTGCCGCTGGCGGTGGTGACCCTCGGTGCGGACGGCGCGTACGCGGTGGACCGGCGCACAGGGGAGACGGCCGAGGTGCCGGCGATCGCCGTGGAGGCCCTGGACCCCACCGGCGCGGGCGACGTCTTCGTCGCCGGCTTCGTCACCGGGACGCTGGCCGGCTGGCCGCTGGCCGACCGGCTCGCCTTCGCGGGGCTCACCGCGGCCCTGTCGGTCCAGGAGTTCGGTGGCTCCCTGTCGGCGCCCGGCTGGTCCGAGATCGGGGCGTGGTGGCGCCGGGTCCAGTCGGTCGACGGGCAGGACCCGGAGGCGCTGCGCCGGTACGCGTTCCTGGCGGACCTGGTGCCTCAGGAGCAGGGCAGACCGTGGCCGTTGAGGCGCGCGGTGCCCACGATCGGCTTCCGCCGCTCGGCCTGACATCCGGACGGCTCCCGTAGGGCCCGGCATCGCTTTGTGCTGCCCGCAAACGGGCACGTCATCGCCCCGAACCGGAAGCTGGCATTGACAGATGACGTTTCCTGCTCAATTATCGGCGAAATCAAGCACGTTCTTGCACGGACACTCACGGCCCCGCATCAGAAGACCCATGGCTCCCTCCTCCGCCGAAGGACATGCGTCGTGCGCAGACCATCCCGCAGAACACGCCCCGTCAGAGCCCTCCTCGCCGCCTTCTCCCTGCTCCTCGCGCTGCCCGCCGTCGCCGCCCAGGCCCAGGCCGCCCAGGTCCAGGACCGGGTCGCCCAGACCCCCCGTGTGACCGAGTCCCCGGACGGCCTTGCCCTCACGGTCCCGCCGAGCGGCAACGCCCCCGGCTACACCGTAAATGTGACGACCAGTCAACTTTCCCTCACCGCAAGGCGATTCGACGCCACGACCGTCCTGTCCACGGCCACCGGCGACACCGGCGCCCTCCGCTTCCGCGTCGACGGCACCTGGCAGCACGCCACCAAGGTGACCGCCTGGTCCTGGAAGGCAGGCGCGCTCGCGCTCACCGCCGACACGACCGCCGCCGGCGCCACGGTCGAGGCGACCGTCACCCCGTCCGCCGACCGTTACCAACTCGACTGGAACGTCAAGGGGGTTGCCCCGGACCGCCTCGGCCTCGCCTACGACCTCTCCTCCGCCGGCCACTGGTACGGCCACGGCGAGGCGGAGACCCCGCAGGGCGGCCCCGGCACCGACCAGCCCTGGCCTCTGGAGAGCGGGGAGGTCGTCCATCCGTCCTTCGGGCCGGCCTCGTACAACATGATCGACCCGTTCTGGTACACGTCGAGCGCGGCCGGACTGCGCGTGGACACCGGGCACGTCATGGACGTCGCGATCAACGAGGGCAAGGACGGCCTCGGCCGCTTCGACATCGAGTCCGCCGACCCCTACAAGGCCACGGTCTTCGTGGAGCGGACGCCGCTGGAGGTCTACCGCGACTACATCGGCATCGTCGGGAAACCGGCCAAGAGCGATGCCACGTACGAGCAGTACGCCAAGCCGGTGTGGAACTCCTGGGCGCAGTTCTACACCCACGTCGACCAGGCGAAACTCCTCGACTACGCGCAGAAGTTGCACGACGACGGCCTGGACGGGCACACCCTCCAGCTCGACGACAAGTGGGAGTCGAACTACGGGAACATGACCTTCGACCCGAAGGCCTACCCCGACCCGAAGGCGATGTCGGACCGCATCCACGCCCTCGGCTTCGACTTCGGCCTCTGGGTCACCCTGTGGATCAACCTCGACTCCGACAGCTACCAGTACGCCGCCGACCACGGCTATCTGCTCAAGGACGGGTCCGACACCACCAAGCCGTGCACCGTCACCTGGTGGAACGGCACCGCCGGCATCGTCGATCTCGCCAATCCGGACGCGAAGACCTGGTACGTCGGCCGGCTCAAGAAGCTGATGGGCGACTACGGCATCGACGGCCTGAAGTTCGACACCCGCTTCTTCGACGACAAGTGCGCCCCGCACGCCGGTAACCAGCCCACCGACTACCAGCGCCTCGGCTCCGAACTCGCCGACGAGTTCGACCTCCAGGGCGTCGGCATCCGCGTCCACTGGGACGCCACCGCCCACCGGGCCGGTTTCGTCACCCGGCAGGTCGACAAGGGCACCGGCTGGGAGTCGCTGCGCGCCTCCGTCACCCAGAACCTGGCCATCTCCACGATCGGCTACCCGTTCGTCACCACCGACATGATCGGCGGCTCCGGCGGCCAACCGGCCCCCACCAAGCAGGTGTTGGTGCGCTGGGCGCAGTCCGCGTCGCTCATGCCGCTGATGTACTCCTCCACGTCACCCGTCGACACCATCGATGTGACGACCGGTCAGCAGGTCGACTACGACCAGGAGACCGTCGACCTCTACCGCGACGCGATCAAGCAGCACGAACGCCTCGCGCCCTACATCTGGGACCAGGTGCGGCAGACGCTGAAGACCGGCGACCCGATCATGCGCCCGCTGTTCTTCGACCACCCCCAGGACAAGGCGAGTTACACGATCACCGACGAGTGGATGCTCGGCCCGGCCGTCCTGGCCGCCCCGCAACTCGCCGACCGCTCCACCCGCACCGTGCACCTCCCGCCGGGCGTCTGGTACGACGTCAACCATGGCACCGTGATCCACGGCCCGAAGACACTCAAGGGCTACGGCGCCCCGCTCGGCGTGACCCCTGCCTTCGTGAACCTGAAGGCGCGGGGCGCGGGCAAGGCCCTGCGCGCCCTGCGCGGCGCAGGCGCCCCCGCCGCCTCCGTGGTCCTGACCCCGGACGCCCCGAAGACCGGCTCGGGCCGCCCCTTCGAGACGACCACGACGGTCACCAACTGGGGCTCCCGCCCGCTGCGGCACGTCACCGCCGCCCTCGACGTGCCCGACGGCTGGCGTGCCGAGCCCACGACCCCCGCGACGGCCAAGTCCCTGGCCGCGGGCGCCTCGTCGACGACCACCTGGACCGTCACCCCGCCCGCGGACGCCCGCTGGGGCAGCCACCCTCTCACCGCGAGGGTGACGTACGACGGCGCCGGCAGCACGAAGGTCGTCGACTCCGTTCCGGTGCAGGTGGAGCCCGAACCGGGGACCGTGTCGGCGCCGTACCGCACCCTCGACACCGCGGGCGACGCCCAATTCGCCCAGGCCGGCGACCAGTTCGCGATCTGGGCAGGCGGGCAGGACCTGTCGGGCTGGAAGGACGAGAAGGGCGCCGCCTACGAGAGCGGTGTGCTCGGCGAGAAGGCCACCGCGCAGGTCCGTGTCGTGTCCCAGGACGCCACCACCCCGGCCGGCAAGGCGGGCCTCGCCGTCGCCGACGATCTCGCCGACCCGGCGAAGGGCGGCTACGCGGTCCTCGCCATGACCGACAGGTACGGCCTGGAGTTCATGACCGACAGCGACGGCGACGGCAGGCTCGACACCTGGGCGGGCGGCGGGACGACGTATCACCCGGCGTACCTGAGGCTGGTGCGCGACGGTACGACGTACACGGCGTACGCGAGCAAGGACGGCACCGCCTGGTCCACGGTCGGTACGGCGGAGGTCCCCTCGGCCTCCGGTACCGAGGACGCGGGGATGGTGGCCGGCGCCGTCAACGCCTACTACCCCGGCGAACGCATCCAGGCCGTCTTCGACGGGTTCACCGTAACCGGCTGACCGGCCGTAACCGGCTGACCGGCCGAAGCCGGCCGGTCAGCCCCTCACAGACTGACACTCCGTCACCTCACTTTTCCTGCACGGGAGTCCACCCATGCCGTCCCGTCCTGCCCGCACGCCCGCGCTCCTCGCCTCCTTCCTCGCCGGCGCGCTCGTCGCGACCAGCACCACCGTCCTCGCGGCCACCGGCGACGACCCGCAGCACAAGCCCACCACCTGGCTGACGGTGAAGGTCGCCGACGCCATGGGCACCAGGGACACGATCACCTGGGTGCCCACCGGCTCCTTCGCCTCCTCGGCCGAAGTCCGCGTCCCCCGCTACCCGTTGACGGCCATCCAGGGCAAGGACACCAAGGAGCTGTCCCTGGACGCCGTACGCGGCGAACAGGTCTCCGCCCAGCTCGCCATCGCCTCCGGCACCCGCCTCGACGACGTGCACGCCACGGTCGGCGACCTGACCGGACCGGGCGGCACGCGTATCGCGGGGGACGGCACCCAGGTGCGGTTCGTGAAGTACATCCCCGTGCAGCGCTCCAAGAGCGAGATCGACTGGTCGGCCACCATCGACCAGGTCAGCTCGGCCACCGAGGTCTCCGGCGACCGCAACCCGGACGTCGTCGGCGACCCCTTGGAGGAGCGCGCCTCCGTCGACGTACCCGCGTACGCCGCCCAGCCGCTCTGGTTCACGTTCCACATCCCGCCGAACGCGAAGCCCGGCACCTACAAGGGCGACGTCCGCGTCGAGGTCGGCGACCACACGCAGGCCACCTACCCGCTGACGATCGAGGTCGCCGACGCGAGCGTGCCCGCCCCCGCCAAGTACCGCTTCTTCCTCGACGTCTGGGCCCAGCCGGAGACCATCGCCCAGGCCCACCACGTCCGCCTCTGGTCGAAGGAGCACTGGAAGCTCATCGAGGCCTACGACCGCGACCTCGCCTCCCGAGGCCAGAAGGTCGTCAACACGACGATCGTCGACAACCCCTGGCACCACCAGTGGTCCCTCGGCACCCGCCAGTCGCAGACGGCGACCCCGTACTCCAGCATGGTGGGCTGGAGTTGGGACGGCAGCCGCTTCGCCTTCGACTTCTCCCGCTGGGACAAGTACGTCGACACCGCCCTGCGCGCCGGCCTCGGACCGGACATCGGCGCCTACTCGATGCTCGCCTTCCAGGACCAGGAGCACCTCACCTACACCGACACCCGCACCGGCGAGGCGGTCACCGAGAACGTCGACCTGGGCGGCACCCGCTGGCGCGAGGCCTGGGGCGCCTTTCTGCGCGCCTTCGAGCAGCACCTGACGAGGACCGGGCGCCTCGACCACACCTACCTGTCCTTCGACGAACGGCCCGCGGACACCATGAAGGTCGTCAAGGACTTCGTCCACGAGGCCGCCCCCGCCTTCGACGACCGGATCGCGGTCGCCGGATCGACGGCAGTGGAGCCCATCTCCCGAGATCTGTCGGTCAGTTGGGACGACATCGACGCGATGACCCCGGCGCAGGCGGAGGCGCGGCGCAAGGCCGGCAAGACGACCACCTTCTACGTCTACGGCTGGCCGCCGCACCCCAACACCTTCGACTACTCGCCCGCCGTCGAGGCCCGGATGCTCCCCTGGATCGCCGCACAGCGGCACCTCGACGGCTTCCTGCGCTGGTCGTACAACAGCTGGACCGCCGACCCCTTCGCCCAGCCCGTCCACATCTTCACGCAGGGCGACGAATACCTCGTCTACCCCGGGAAGAACGGGCCGATGTCGAGCATCCGCTGGGAGCAACTCAAGGAAGGCATCGAGGACTTCGAGCTGGTCGAGCAGGCACGGAAGAAGTCCGACGACGGCGAGGCTCTCAAGGCCGCCCTGACCCTCGCCACCCGCGACCTCGACGGCCGCACCAAGGACGTCACCGACATCGAGCAGGCCCGAGCGGCCGTGGTGAAGGAGCTGACCTCATGAGACGCGGGAGACACGGGAGACTCCGGGCGTTACTGTGCGCCGCCGCCCTCGCCGTCGGCTGCCTGACGGCCACTCAGGCCCAGGCGACCGAGCGGCCACAGGCCCCTGCGCAAAGCCGACAGACCCACAAGGTGTCGTACGACCGCCACTCCGTCAGCGTCGACGGCAAACGCCTCCTCGTCTGGTCCGGCGAGTTCCACTACTGGCGGCTGCCCAGCCCGGATCTGTGGCGGGACATCCTCCAGAAGATCAAGGCGAGCGGCATGAACGCCGTCTCGATCTACTTCGACTGGGCCTACCACTCACCCGCCCCCGGGACGTACGACTTCACCGGCGTCCGCGACGTCGACAAGCTCCTCGACATGGCCCAGGAGGCAGGACTGTACGTCATCGCCCGCCCCGGCCCGTACATCAACGCCGAGACGGACGGCGGCGGTTTCCCCGGCTGGCTGCTGACCCAGAAGGCCCGCGCCCGCTCGACCGACCCCGAATACCTGGACGCGGCCCGCGAGTGGCTGCGCCGCATCGACGCGATCCTCGCCCGCCACCAGGTCACCGACGGCACCGGCCCGGTCCTGCTCTACCAGGTCGAGAACGAGCTCTACGATCCCGACGGCCGCGCCTACATGACCGACCTCAGCAAGCAGGCGCGCTCCGACGGCATCACCGTCCCGCTCGTCGGCAACGAGCCGATGCCCCAGTACGCGGGCGGCGACGGCCTCGACTTCGTCGGCGAGTACGACCAGTACAACTCCTTCTGCAACGGCCAGTGGTGGCTGCCGACCCTGAAGCGCCAGGACGAGACCAAGCCGCTGGCCGTCCTGGAGGCGGGCTCGGGCTGGTTCCAGTCCTGGGGCGGCCGTGACTACGACGTGTGCCGGCAGAAGATGGGCCCGCCGTACGCCAAGATCGTCGACAAGCACGAGATCATGCAGGGCACCACGGTCCAGAACCTCTACATGACCTACGGCGGCACCAACTGGGGCTGGCTCGCCGACCCCCGCCAGGTCTACACGTCGTACGACTACGGCGCCCCGATCAGCGAGTCCCGCCAACTGGGCGCGGATTACGCGGAGTTGAAGCGCCAGGGTCTCTTCTACACCACCACGCCACCCCTCACCGCCACCGAACCGGCCACCGCGCCCACCCCCGCCGACTCCTCCGTGCACGTCGAGGCGCGCGCCAACCCGGACACGAAAACCCAGTTCCTGTACGTACGGCACGACGACCCGATGTCCGCCGCGGACACCACGACCACCTTCAACTGGTCGACACCGGACGGCACTTACCCGGTGCGCGTACGGCTCCACGGGCAGACGGCGAAGATCCTCACCGCCGGATACGACCTTGGCGGCACCCAGCGACTCGTGTACTCCACCAGCGAGTTGATGACGAGCACCAAGGCCGGCGACCGCGATGTCGCCGCGCTGTACGGCGCCGAGGGCGACCCCGGGCAGACCGTGCTGCGGTACCCGTCCAAGCCGGACGTCACGGTCCTCGACGGAGCGGCGGACGTGTCATGGGACGCCGACCGCGGTGACCTCCGCCTCGACTACACCCACCATGGTCCGATCCGTGTCCTGGTGCACGGCGGCGGCCGCCCCGACCTGCTGCTCCTCATCGGCACCGACGACGAGGCGGCGAGCCTGTGGCGCCCCGACGCGGACACGCTCGTGCGCGGCGCCCAACTGGTGCGTACGGCCGCCGTCCACGGCTCCACCCTCGCCCTGACCGGCGACGCGGCGAAGTCGGGCCCGCTGGAGGCGTTCACCGCACCCGGCGTACAGGCCGTCACCTGGAACGGAATCCCCGTGCGCGTTCACCGCACCGCCTCCGGCAGCCTCCTCGGCCGCATCCCCGGCCCCCGCGAGGTCACCCTGCCGAAGCTGACCGGCTGGCGCACCCACGCCGAAAACCCCGAAGCCGCACCGGACTTCGACGACTCGGCGTGGACCTACGCCGACAGGACGGCGACGGACAACCCCACCCAGCCGGGCACCCTGCCCGTCCTCTACCAGGACGAGTACGGCTACCACTACGGCTACGTCTGGTACCGCGGCCACTTCAGGGCCACCGGTACCGAGAAGTCCCTCGCCCTGACCGCGTACGCCACCAACCCGAACACCGCGTCGAAGTCGGTCGGCGTCTACTCGGTGTGGATCAACGGCCACTTCGCGGGGACGAGCCGGACCGGCAGCCACGACTTCCCCATCGCGCCAGGGCTGTTGAAGAAGGGCGTGGACAACGTCGTCTCCGTCCTGGTCGGCACGATGGGCCACAACGAGGACTTCGACTACTCCAGCGACGACCACAAGCAGCCGCGCGGACTGACCGAGGCGTACCTCTCCGGCTCGGACGCGCAGATCACCTGGCGCATCCAGGGGGCGCGCGGCGGCGAGCAGCCCATCGACAAGGTCCGCGGCCAGATGAACAACGGCGGCCTGTACGGGGAGCGTTCGGGCTGGACCCTGCCCGGCCACCCGGACCGGAACTGGACCCCGGTGAGCCTTCCGGCCGCCTCGGACGACACCCCCGGCGTCTCCTGGTACCGCACCACCTTCAACCCCCGCCTCCCGAAGGGCCAGGACGTCTCGGTCGGCGTGACGCTGACCGACGACCCCGCCCGTCACTACCGCGCCCTGATCTACGTCAACGGCTGGCTCATGGGCCAGTACGTCAACGACACCGGCCCCCAGCACACCTTCCCGATCCCGAACGGCATCCTGCGCACGGACGGCCGCAACACCATCGCCGTCGCCGTCTGGAACGAGGACGCGAAGGGCGGCGGGCTCGGCAAGGTGAGCCTGACGACGCTCGGGAACGTCACCTCGTCGCTGCGGGTCGCCGACGTGGCCTCTCCGGCGTACGACCCCACCCGGTACGCCGACCCGACCGTCCCGGCGGGCGTGCGCGTCGACGCCCCGGACACCGTCGAGCCCGGCCACGCCTACCAGGTCACGGCCACGGTGTCCGTCCCGTCCCGTGCCCGCCCGCTGCACGACACGAAGCTCGCGCTCGGCCTGCCGGCCGGCTGGACGGCACAGCCCGACACCCCGGTGGTCGTGGGCACCGTGCGCCCCGGCGGCTCGGCACACGCGACCTGGACGGTCACCGTGCCCGCCGACCAGAAGACCGGCACGACGCTCGTCCTGTCCGCGGCAGCCCGCTTCACCGGCGGCTCGGTCACCGGCGAGCAGGTCCTCGCCGCCCAGCCGCCACCCCTCACCGAGGGTGAGCACTACCTCGGCGACCTGCCCTTCCAGTCGTCCACCAACGGCTGGGGCCCGGTCGAGCGCGACCAGTCCAACGGCGAGAGCGCGGCGGGCGACGGTCAGCCGATCCGCCTGCACGACGTCACCTACGCCAAGGGCCTCGGCACACACGCGTCCAGCTCGGTGCGCGTCTGGCTCGGCGGCACCTGCACCCGCTTCACCGCCGTGCTCGGCCTCGATCAGGAGACGTACGGCCGTTCCGACGGCCCGGCGACCGTGGACTACAGCGTCGTCGCCGACGGGGTGACCGTGTACGACAGCGGCACGGTGAACCGAGACACGGCCGCCCTGCCGATCGACGTGGACGTCACCGGGGCGCGGCGCCTCGAACTCGTCGTCTCCGACGCGGGCGACGGCAACGCGCTCGACCACGCCGACTGGGCGGACGCCAAGGTGAGTTGTGGCGGGGGTGCGGCATGAGGGGGATACGCGCCCTGACGGCCGCCGTGCTGCTGCCGGCGCTGCTGTCGGCCGGGCCCGCGCACGCCGTCGGCACACGGGACGGTGGCTGGACCGGCACCTGGGCCACCGCCCAGCACGCCTCGTACGACCCGGGCACCTCGGAGGTCACGGTCCGTATCCCGGTGCACGTCAGCGTCGGCGGGACGAGCGTGCGGATCCGGCTGACCAACGGTTTCACCGACCAGCCGCTCACCATCGGGCACGCGACCGTGGGACGGCGGACGGGCGGCGGCTCCTCGGTGTCCCGGCCGCGGGACCTCACGTTCGACGGCAAGAAGGAGGCGACGATCCCCGCCGGAGAGCAGACCGCGAGCGATCCCGTACGGCTCGCCGTCCCGGCCCGCACCGACCTCGTCGTCAGCCTCTACCTCCCCGGCCGCGTCACCCATGTCAGCCAGCACTGGTTGGGCCTGCAGTCCGTCTACTGGACGTCCTCCGGCGGCGGCGACCACGCGGCGGACCGGGACGGCGGGGCCTTCACGTCCACCGACACCACCTTCCCCTTCCTCACCGGCGTAGATGTGCGCGGCGGCCCGGCGGACGGGTCCGTGGTGACCCTCGGCGACTCCATCACCGACGGCGCCGCGTCCACGTCCGACGCGAACCGCCGCTGGCCCGACCTCCTCGCCGCCCGCCTGTCCGCCTGCACGACGCCCGCCGGCGTGCTGAACGCAGGTATCAGCGGCAACCGCATCACCGGCGGCTCCGACGGCAACCCGTCCGCGCCCGACCGGCTGGAGCGGGACGTGCTCTCCCAGCCGGGCGCCCGGACCGTGATCCAGGCCGACGGCGTCAACGACCTCATGTGGGGCGGCGCGACCGCCGACCAACTCATCGACGGCATGCGGGAGATCGCCGCCCGCGCCCACGCCCGCGGCCTGCGGGTGGTCGGCGCGACCGTGGTGCCCTACCGGGGCTTCGGTGACTACTGGACCGAGGCCAAGGAGGCCGTACGGCAGCAGGTCAACGCGTTCGTGCGGAGCTCGGGCGGGGTCTTCGACGCCGTCGCCGACTTCGACAGGGCCGTCCGCGACCCCGCCGACCCCACCCGCTATGACCCCGCCTTCGACTCCGGCGACCATGTCCACCCCAACGACACCGGCATGAAGGCCCTGGCCGACGCGGTCGACCTCACCACCCTGGGCGCGGCCCACGGCTGCCCGTCGGCCCGCGTCCGCCTCACCCCGTACCACCCGAGTCTCCGGGCCGGACAGAGCACGGAGATCACCGCGACGGTCACCAACTCCGGTGCGCGCAGGGTCACTCGGGTCACCGTCCGCCCCACCCTTCCGCCCGGCTGGACCGCCGAGCCCGAAGGTGCGGCGGTCATCGGCTCCCTCGATCCCGGCCGGAGTTCGACCGTCACCTGGAAGGTGACCCCGGCCGCGGACGCCACCTGGGGCACTCACCCCATCGGCGTCCGCGCCTCCTACCGTCAGGACGGCCGCGTCCGGCACGACACGGACAGCGTGGACGCCGTAGTCGTACCCGTCCCGTCCGCCGTGCAGCCGCCGTACCTGACGACCACCACCGCCCCCGACACCCAATACGCGCAGAACGGCGGCCAGTTCGCGATCTGGGCGGGCGGCCAGGACCTGTCCGGCTGGAAGGACGAGAAGGCCGTGGTCCACCGGCCCGGTGTGCTGACCACCTCCGGCACGGTCACCGTCCGCCTGGCCGACCAGACCGGCAGCGGCCCCGCCGCCAAGGCCGGGCTCGCCGTGGCGAACGACCTCACCGCACCCGGCAGGGGAGGCTACGCGGTCCTCACCATGTCCCGGTCCTACGGCGTGGAGTTCATGACCGACAGCGACGGCGACGGACGCCTCGACACCTGGGCCGGAGGCGGCTCCTCCCACCACCCCGCCTGGCTGCGGCTCGTCCGCGACGGCACCACCTACACCGCGTTCACCAGCACCGACGGCACCGCCTGGCAGCAGGTCGGCACCGCGACCGTGCCGTCCGCCGCCGACGGGCCCCTCGACGCCGGCATGGCCGCCAGCGCGGTCAACGCCGACCACCCCGGCGAGACCACCACCGCCGTCTTCGACTCCTTCTCCGCCACCGACTGACCCTTTCCCCGCCACCGACCCGGAAGGCACACCTCCGTGACCGTCAGCCGCAGAAGGTTCCTCACCACGGCCACCGCCCTCGGCGGCGCCGTCCTGCTCGCCCCGCCGGGTGCCGCGCACGCCGTCACGCGCGGCATCCCCGACTACCGGCCCACCAGGGCGTCCCTCGACACCCACCCCGTCCCGCGCTGGTACAAGGACGCCAAGTTCGGCATCTTCGTCCACTGGGGCGTCTACTCCGTCCCTGCGGGCTCGGCCCGGCAGATGGCCGGTGAGTGGTACCTCTGGTACCAGAGCAGCAAGGACAGCCAGACGTGGAAGTACCACCGTGACACCTACGGCGAGAACCTCGTCTACGACGACTTCATCCCGCGGTTCACCGCCGAGAACTACGAACCCGACTCCTGGGTGAGGCTGTTCGAGCAGGCCGGTGCCGAGTACTTCGTCCTCACCAGCAAGCACCACGACGGATTCGCCCTGTTCCCCAGCCAGGTGACGGACCGTCATGCGCTCGCGCGGGGCCCGAAGCGCGACCTCGTGGGCGAGCTGATGACCGCCGCCCGCAGACGCGGCCGTATCCACCCCGGCCTCTACTACTCCCTCGGCGAGTTCTTCAACCCGGCGCTCGGAAGGCCGATGCGCAACTTCTACACCGACCAGGAGATTCCCATGGTCGGCTACCGGCCCGTCGACGACTACGTCGGCGACTACGAGCTCACGCAGCTCCACGAGATCATCGACGGCTACGACCCCGACCTGCTGTGGGCCGACGGGCAGTGGTTCCGCCCGGCCGGCGACCCGCCCTGGCGCAGCGAGGAACCCATGGCCCACTTCTACAACCGGGCCAAGAACCGCCCCCGCCCCAAGGGGGTCGTGGTCAACGACCGCTTCGACACCCACTACGACTTCGCCACCTACGAGCAGCGCACCAACCCCACCATGGACCCGCACAAGTGGGAGTGCTGCATCACCATGGGCTACTCCTGGGGCTACAACAAGTTCGAGACCGACGAGGACTACAAGACCTCCGAGTTCCTGATCCACCTCCTCGCCGACGTCGTCAGCAAGAACGGCAACCTGCTGCTCAACATCGGTCCCAGGCCGGACGGCACGATCCCCGCGGTCATGCAGCAGCGGCTGCGCGACATCGGCGCCTGGCTGGACGTCAACGGCCCCGCCGTGTACGGCTCCACGCCCTGGCTGCGTGCCGAGGAGGAGGGCACCCCGCTCGGCATCCGGTACACCGTCACCCCGGGCCGCTTCAACGCCCTCGTGCTCGGCGCACCCCACGGCACCCTCGACCTGCCCGCCGACATCCCGCTGAGCGCCACCTCCCGCATCCGGCTCCTCGGGCACGACGAGCCCCTGAAATGGACCCGCTCGGACGGCCAGGTCCACATCACCGTGCCCGACACCCTGCCCAGCAGGACCGCCAACACCTTCACCGTCGACTGGGAGCGCAGGTGACCTCCATGACCCCGAACACGAGCACCCGTACGGACACCCTCGGCCCCACCCTCACCGTCACCACCGACCCCGCCACCCCGTCCGGCGGCGACAAGGTCACCGCGACCGCCACCCTCGTCAACGACTGCCCCTTCCCGCTCCGCGGAGCGGTCCTCCACCTCCTCGACCCCGGCAGGACCGCCGCCACCCGCACCCTCCCGCTCGGCGACCTGCGCCCCGGCGCCCGCGTCACCCGCAGCTGGCACACCTCGATGCCGGCCGACGTCGCCGGAGACGTCTCCTTCACCGCACACCTGCTCTTCGACGTCGACGACCGCAGCGCCGACTGCGCCCGCTCGTCCAGGACGATCACCGTCCCCTACGAACCCAACGGCGTGCGCGCCCCGTACCGCACGTCCACCACCGCCGACAGCACCCGGTTCGGCCAGTACGGCAGCCAGTTGGTGATCTGGGCCGGCGGGCGCGACCTGTCCGGCGGTACCGACGAGAAGGGCGTGATCCTGCTGCCGGGCTCCGCCACCGCGTCCAGCACCGTCCAGGTCGAGACGGTCAGCCTCACCGGCAGCGACAACCCGGTCGCCAAGTACGGCATCGCCGTGGCGAACGACCTCACCGCACCCGAGAAGGGCGGCTACGCGGTCCTCACCATGTCCCAGTCGTACGGCGTGGAGTTCATGACCGACAGCGACGGCGACGGACACCTCGACACCTGGGCCGGAGGCGGCGGCTCCACCCACCCCGCCTGGCTGCGCCTGGTCCGCGACGGCACGACGTACACCGCCTACTCCACCACCAACGGCCTCGCCTGGACGCAGATCGCGTCCGCGACCGTGCCCTCGGCGAGCGGCGCCCTCGACGCGGGCGTGGTGGCGAGCGCGGTCAACCTCAACTACCCGGGCACGACCGTCCGCGCCCTCTTCGACCACTTCTCCGTGGAGTCCGAATGACCGCCTACACCCGCAGACACGTCCTCACCGGAGCGACCGCTCTGGGCGCCGCCGCCCTGCTCGTCCGCCCGCAGACCGCGTACGCGGCCGACCCACGGCCCTGCGACCCGGCCCCCGCCGAGGCCGCGCTCAGACGCCTGCTCCCCGACCACCACGGCCAGTTCACCCTCCGCCCGGCAGCGGTCTCCGACACCGACCGCTTCACGGTCAGCGGCCGCACCGGCCACATCACGGTCGAGGGCACCAGCCCGGCCGTCCTGCTCACGGCCGTCCACACCTACCTGCGCCGCACGGCCCACGCCTCCTTCTCCTGGACCGGCGACCAGACCCTGCTCCCCGCCCGGCTCCCGGCTCCCGCCGACGAGATCAGCGGCACGGCGAACGTCCCCCACCGCTTCGCCTTCAACGACACCAACGAGGGCTACACCGGCCCCTACCGCGACTGGGACGACTGGCAGCGCGAACTCGACGTCCTCGCCGCGCACGGCGTCAACCGCGTCCTCCTCTACCTCGGCGCCGACGCCGTCTACTACGACACCTTCCGCCGGTTCGCCTATGGCGACGCCGAGTTGCGCGCCTGGATCCCGGCCCCCGCCCACCAGCCCTGGTGGCTCCTGCAGAACATGTCCGGCTTCGGCGGCCCGGTCTCCCGCCGGCTGATCGAGCGGCGCGCCGCCCTCGCCCGCAAAGTCGCCGACCGTGCGAGGGAGTTGGGCATGACCCCGGTCCTGCCCGGCTACTACGGCACCGTGCCCGAGGACTTCCCCGCCCGCCATGGCGGGGACGCGGCCGTCGTCGCCCAGGGCACCTGGGGCGGCTTCCGGCGCCCCGACTGGCTCGACCCGCGCACCACCGCCTTCGCCGATGTCGCCACCGCCTTCTACCGGGCCCAGCACGCCCGCCTCGGCGACAGCACCATGTACAAGATGGACCTGCTCCACGAGGGCGGAAACCCCGGCGACGTCCCGGTCGGCGAGGCCGCGAAAGCCGTGGAGGCGGCTCTCCAGCAGGCCCGCCCGGGGGCGATCTGGGCCATCCTCGGCTGGCAGACCAACCCCTCCACCACCCTCCTCGACGCCGTCGACAAGTCCCGCATGCTCGTCGTCGACGGCCTCTCCGACCGCTACACCACGGTCACCGACCGCGAGAGCGACTGGGGCCACACCCCCTACGCCTTCGGCAGCATCTGGAACTTCGGCGGCCACACCCCGCTGGGCGCGAACGCCCCCGACTGGGTCGACCTGTACCCCAAGTGGCGTGACAAACAGGGCAGTTCACTGGCCGGCATCGCCGCCATGCCCGAGGCCGCCGACAACAACGCACCCGCCCTCGCCCTCCTCACCGACCTCGCGTGGACGCCCGGCACCATCGATCTCGACGCCTGGTTCACGGCCTACGCCACCTCCCGCTACGGCGGCCCGGACCGGCACGCCCAGGCCGCCTGGCGGACGATCCGCTCGACGGCGTACGGCATGCGCCGCGCCGACTCCTGGAGCGAGGCCCCGGACGGCCTCTACGGCGCCCGTCCGAGCCTCACCGCCGACAAGGCCGCCGCCTGGGGCCCGGCCGCCGACCGCTACGACACCACCGTCTTCGACACCGCCCTCACCGAACTCCTCGCCGTACGAGAGGAGTTGAGGCACAGCCCCGCCTACCGCTACGACATCGTCGATGTCGCCCGCCAGGTCCTGTCCAACCGCAGCCGCGTCCTCCTCCCGCAGATCAAGGCGGCCCACGACGCCGGCGACAAGGACCTGTTCGCCCGCCTCACCCGCACCTGGCTCGACTGGATGGACCTCCTCGACGACCTCCTGGCCACCTCCCGCCCCCATCTGCTCGGCCGCCGGCTCGCCGACGCCCGCGCCTGGGGCGCCGACCACGCGGAACAAGACCGCCTGGAGTACGACACCCGCTCCCTGATCACCGTCTGGGGCACCCGTGCGAGCAGCGAGGAGGGCCTGCACGACTACGCCAACCGGGAGTGGTCCGGGCTGGTCGGCGGCCTGTACCGGACCCGCTGGAAGACGTATTTCGACACCCTCGCCGCCGGCCGCGACCCGGGCGCCGTCGACTGGTTCGCCCCGGAGGACGCCTGGGCCCACGCCCACGAGCCGCACCCCACCGAGCCGAAGGGCGACCCCTACGCCCGCGCCCGCCACGTCCGTGACCTGCTCGCCGCGACGCCGTACCAGGCGGCCCTCGCGGCCACGACCGACCGGGGAGCGGTCTCGGCCGGCACCCCTGCCACGGTCACCGTCACCTTCACCCACCGCAACGGCTTCACCACCGCTCGCGACATCACCCTGTCCGTCACCGCCCCCGACGGCATGACGGCCGAGCCCCTCGACCCGGTGACCACGGCGTCACTCGCCCCCGGCGCCGCGTTCACGGCCCGCTTCCGGATCACGCTGGACGGCGAACCCAGGACACTCGTCGGCCAGGCGGTGGCGACGGCCGTGTACGCGGGCGGCGGACGGACCGTCGCGCCGGTCCGCGTGGTCGCGGCGGCCGGAGTCCACGCCCCCTACCGCACCGTCTCCTTCAACGACGCCGTCTTCGGCCAGGGCGGCGACGAGCTCGCCGTCGAGGGCGCGGGCGCGGACCTGTGGGGCGGCACGAACGAGTTCGGCGCCATCTACCTGCCCGGCGCCTGCGCCGACGGTACGACCGCCACCGTACGGGTCACCTCCCAGGACGACACCGGCGGCTGGGCGCGGGCCGGCCTGATCGTCCGCGACGACCTCACCGCCCAGGGCAGCGGCGGTTACGTCAACCTCGCCGTCACTCCGTCCAACGGCTGCGTCCTGACCTGGGACGCCGACGGCAGCGGCACCTTCGACTCGATCGCGACCGCCGGCGCGGCGACGGCACCGGTCCACCTGCGCCTGAGCCGCACGGGCGGTGCGTACACGGGCGCGTACAGCACGGACGGTGAGAAGTGGGTGACGGTTGGTACGGCGACACCGGCGGGCGTGGCCGGCGGACAGGACGTGGGGGTGTTCATGACGGCGGCGAACGGCTGGACGGGCCGCAGGGGAATCGCCACGTTCAGCGGGTTCACGGCCGTCGGCCCCTGAGGCCGCCAAAACCCCTACGGCGTTGTCAGTGCCCCGGCGTACCCTTGAAATCGCCAGGCCGCCCCTGTGGCGGGCGCGTATATCGAGGAGGACGAGCAAGGCCTACAGAGCCGGCCCATGACTCAGACACCCACAGCTCATACCCCCGCGCAGGGGCAGGCGCGAGCACAGTTCACCGTCCCCGCCCAGCACCCCATGGTGACCGTCCTGGGGTCCGGCGACTCCCTTCTGCGCGTGATCGAGAAGGCCTTCCCGGCGGCCGACATCCACGTCCGGGGCAACGAGATCAGCGCGGTCGGCGACAGAGCGGAAGTCGCCCTCGTCCAGCGCCTGTTCGACGAGATGATGCTGGTGCTCCGCACCGGACAGCCGATGACGGAGGACGCAGTGGAACGCTCGATCGCCATGCTCAGAGCGAGTGAGAACGGTGAGAGCGACGGCCAGGAGACCCCGGCCGAGGTCCTCACCCAGAACATCCTCTCCTCCCGCGGCCGCACGATCCGTCCCAAGACCCTCAACCAGAAGCGGTACGTCGACGCGATCGACAAGCACACGATCGTCTTCGGCATCGGCCCCGCCGGCACCGGCAAGACCTACCTCGCCATGGCCAAGGCGGTCCAGGCCCTGCAGTCCAAGCAGGTCAACCGCATCATCCTGACCCGCCCGGCGGTGGAGGCGGGAGAGCGCCTCGGCTTCCTGCCCGGCACGCTGTACGAGAAGATCGACCCGTACCTGCGCCCGCTGTACGACGCCCTGCACGACATGCTGGACCCGGACTCGATTCCTCGGCTGATGGCGGCGGGGACCATCGAGGTCGCGCCGCTGGCGTACATGAGGGGTCGCACCCTGAATGATGCCTTCATCATCCTGGACGAGGCTCAGAACACCAGCCCCGAGCAGATGAAGATGTTCCTCACCCGTCTCGGCTTCGAGTCGAAGATCGTGATCACGGGTGATGTGACCCAGGTCGACCTGCCCAACGGCACCAAGTCGGGTCTGCGCCAGGTCCAGGAGATCCTGGAGGGCCTCGACGACGTCCACTTCTCCCGCCTGTCGTCCCAGGACGTCGTACGGCACAAGCTGGTCGGCCGTATCGTCGACGCGTACGAGAAGTACGACAGCCACCACGGCACGGAGAACGGCACCCACAAGGGCGGCCGGAACAAGCGGAAGTAGACAAGCCAGCACCATGTCGATCGACGTCAACAACGAGTCCGGAACCGAGGTCGACGAGCAGGCGATCCTCGACATCGCCCGTTACGCACTCGCACGGATGCGCATCCACCCGCTCTCCGAGCTCTCGGTGATCGTCGTGGACGCCGACGCCATGGAGCAGCTGCACATCCAGTGGATGGACCTGCCGGGCCCGACGGACGTCATGTCCTTCCCGATGGACGAGCTGCGTCCGCCGTCGAAGGACGACGACGAGCCCCCGCAGGGCCTCCTCGGCGACATCGTGCTCTGCCCCGAGGTCGCCAAGAAGCAGGGCGAGGAAGCCGACACGCAGCACTCCATGGACGAGGAGCTCCAGCTGCTCACCGTCCACGGCGTGCTGCACCTGCTCGGCTACGACCATGAGGAGCCGGACGAGAAGGCCGAGATGTTCGGTCTGCAGGCGGCCATCGTGGACGGCTGGCGCGCGGAGAAGGGCCTGACCGGCCCGTCCCCGGCCCCGACCGTCTCATGAGTCCCCAGATCGTCGCGGGCGCCGTCGCCCTGGTCGTCGTCGCGTGGCTCGCCGCCTGTGCGGAGGCGGGCCTCGCGCGCGTCTCCAGCTTCCGCGCCGAGGAGGCCGTGCGCTCCGGTCGCCGCGGCAGCGCCAAGCTCGCCCAGGTCGCCGCCGACCCGACCCGCTATCTCAACGTCGCCCTGCTGGTCCGCGTCGCCTGCGAGATGGCGGCCGCGGCCCTGGTGACATACGCCTGTCTGCAGCAGTTCTCCGGCACCACCCGCGCGCTGCTGGCCGCGATCGGCGTCATGGTCCTGGTGTCGTACGTCGCCGTCGGCGTCTCGCCCCGCACCATCGGCCGTCAGCACCCGCTCAACACGGCGACGGCGGCGGCGTACGTCCTCGTGCCCCTCGCCCGGATCATGGGCCCGATCCCGAACCTGCTCATCCTCATCGGCAACGCCCTCACCCCCGGCAAGGGCTTCCGGCGCGGCCCCTTCGCCTCCGAGGCGGAGCTGCGCGCGCTGGTCGACCTCGCCGAGGCCGAGTCGCTGATCGAGGACGAGGAGCGCCGCATGGTGCACTCGGTGTTCGAGCTGGGCGACACGCTCGTGCGCGAAGTCATGGTCCCCCGGACCGACTTGGTGGTCATCGAGCGCTACAAGACCATCCGTCAGGCCCTTACCCTCGCCCTCCGCTCCGGCTTCTCGCGCATCCCGGTCAGCGGCGAGAGCGAGGACGACATCGTCGGGATCGTGTACCTGAAGGACCTGGCCCGCAAGACGCACATCAGCCGGGACGCGGAGAGCGAGCTGGTGTCCACGGCCATGCGGCCCGCCGCCTTCGTGCCGGACACCAAGAACGCCGGCGATCTGCTGCGCGAGATGCAGCAGGAGCGCAACCACGTCGCCGTCGTCATCGACGAGTACGGCGGCACGGCCGGGATCGTCACCATCGAGGACATCCTCGAGGAGATCGTCGGCGAGATCACCGACGAGTACGACCGTGATGAACTCCCGCCCGTGGAGGACCTCGGCGACGACCGCCACCGCGTCACGGCCCGCCTCGACATCACCGACCTCGGCGAGCTGTACGGGCTCGACGAGTACGACGACGAGGACGTGGAGACCGTCGGCGGCCTGCTCGCGAAGGCCCTGGGGCGCGTGCCGATCGCCGGCGCGTCGAGCGTCGTGGAACTCCCGGACGGCCGCGAACTCCGCCTGACCGCGGAGGCGGCGGCCGGCCGCCGGAACAAGATCGTGACCGTGCTGGTGGAGCCCGTCGGGCCCGCCGGCCCGCCCGAGGAGGAGGCGAAGGACGAATGACCCCCGAGGAGTTGCGCGACTTCTGTCTGTCCTTCAACGCGACAGTGGAGGACTTCCCGTTCAACCCGGAGACCTCGGTCTTCAAGGTGCTCGGCAAGCTCTTCGCGCTCACGAACCTCGGCGCGAGCCCACTGACCGTCAACCTCAAGTGCGACCCCGAGGACGCGATCCGGCTCCGCGCCGACCACCCGGGCCTGATCATCCCCGGCTACCACATGAACAAGCGTCACTGGAACACCGTCACGGTCGACGGCGAACTCCCGGACCGACTGGTCCGGGAGCTCATCGAGGACTCGTACGACCTGGTGGTCGCCGGCCTACCGCGCGCCGAGCGCCTCCGCCTCGACCGTCCCTGAGCGGCGTACCCGCAGGCCGGCCGCGACCAGTGCGGCGGCCACCAGGACGACCGCCGCGTCGATCGCCAGGACCGTGTGGACGCCGGTCAGCAGGTCGCCGGAGGTGGTGGCCAGGACGCCCAGCAGCGGGATGCCGACCGTGATGCCGACCTGCTGGGTCGACGTCACCAGGCCGGTGGCCAGGCCCTGTTCCTCGTCCGGGACGCCCGAGGTGACGGTCAGGCCGTAGGAGATGATCGCGCCGAGGTGGCACATGCTGGCCAGCGACACGGCGGTCACCGCGAGCCAGACCGACCAGGTGTGGGCGTTCAGGCCGAGCAGTGCGGCGATCAGGGCGCCCTGGCCGGCGAGGGACGCCACCAGGGTGCGGCGGGCGCCGAGGCGGCCGATGACCTTCGGGGCGAGGGTGCCGGCGACCGCCGACAGGACGCCCTGGACACCGAAGACCATGCCCGTCTCGAAGGCCGACAGGTGCAGGACCTCCTGCAGGTACAGGGTCAGGGCGAAGACCACCGTCGACATCATCGAGAAGGTGACCAGGCCGCCGATGTTGCCCCAGGCCACCGTGCGGCGGCGCAGCATGGGGAGCGAGACCAGCGGGGCGGATGTGCGGGACTCGACCGCTGCGAAGGCCGTGAGGAGTGCGAGACCCGCGATCAGCGTCGTGATGACGTCGGTGCGGGCGAAGCCGTGGTCGGCGGCCGTCGACAGGGCGTAGATCAGGGAAAGCAGGCCGCCGGTGACCGTGACCGCGCCGGGGACGTCGAGACGGGGGCGGTCCGGGGTCCGGGACTCGGGCAGCAGGGCGGGGGCCAGCGGGAGCACGATCAGGGCGAACAGGGAGAGCAGGCCCATCGTGGAGCGCCAGCCGAAGGTGTCGGTCAGGACGCCGCCCGCCATCATGCCGACGGTGTAGCCGAGGGAGAGAAGGGTCCCGGAGATGCCCAGGGCACGGTCCCGGGCCGGGCCCTCCGCGAAGGTCGTCGTCAGCAGGGACATACCGGTCGGCACGATCGCCGCCGCGCCGACGCCCTGCAGGGCACGGCCCGCCAGGAACGACGCCGGGTCCCAGGCGAAGGTGGCGAGGAGGGAGGCCGTGCCGAACAGGGCGAGGCCGCCCAGGAACAGCTTGCGGCGGCCGTAGAGGTCGCCCATGCGGCCGAAGAGCAGCAGGAAGCCGCCGGACGGGAGGGCGAAGGCCGTCACCGCCCACTGGAGGGCCGACCGGCTCATGCCGAGGTCGCTGCCGAGCACGGGCAGGGCCACGTTCAGGACGGAGAAGTCCAGGGCGACCATGAACTGGGCCGCGCACAGGACGAAGAGGACGAGTCTGTCGCGCGTCGACAGCCGGGGGGTGTCGAGCGGTTGGGTGAGGGTGCCGGGTTCGGTGGTGTCGATCGCCATGCACAGGAGACTGCGGCCGTCGGAATAGCCGTGGGGAGCGGGAGGTTGTGCTGGTGGTGGCACCACCAGGCAGACCGGACGGGGGAGTTGGGTACGTGGCGGACGTCATCGAGACAGCGGCGGGCAAGGCGCACCGGCTGCGGGAGCTGCGCGAGTTCCTGATGAGCCGGCGGGCGCGGGTCTCGCCGGCGGAGGCCGGCCTGCCCGACGGCGGGGCCCGGCGCCGTACGCCCGGCCTGCGGCGCGAGGAGGTCGCCGTGCTCGCCGGGGTCGGGGCCTCCTGGTACCAGTGGCTGGAGCAGGGGCGGGACATCTCCGTCTCCCCGCAGGTGCTGGACGCGGTGGGTCGGGTGCTGCGGATGGGCGACGCCGAGCGGCGGCACCTGTACCGGCTGGCCGGGCTGAACCCGCCCGCGCCCGAGGTGCCGTGCGACCAGAAGGACATGCGGGAGGGGCTGCGACGGCTGATCGACACCTGGATGCCGTATCCGGCGCACATCATGGACCCGTACTACAACTGCGTGATGTACAACGACGCGGCCGCGGCCGTGCTGGGCATGCGGCCAGACCAGACGCAGAACTGCCTGGTCGACTTCTTCACGGACGCGCTGTACCGGTCGCGCTCGAAGAGCTGGGAGCAGAACGCCCGTACCGTCGTCGCGCAGTTCCGGGCGGCCTCCGCGGCCCGCCCCGACGACGAGGGTTTCCAGACACTTCTGGCCGAACTCGCCGAGTCGAGCGAGGAGTTCGCCGCGCTGTGGGCCGAGCGGGACATCGAGGACGCCGGGCAGATCCGCAAGGAGCTGGACCATCCGCTGGTCGGGCTGCTGTGCGTGGAGTCGACGGCGATGCGGGTGCCCGCCCGGCCCGACCTGACGATCGTGCTGCACACCCCGCTGGACGAGGCGAACACCGCCGCCAAGCTGGAGTGGCTCGCCTCGCCGGAGGGGCGGCGCGGGGCGATGTACCCCGTGGCCGGATAGTGACCCTCGCGGTACGTATGCTCGGCTCATGACCGACAGCAGTGCGCTTGATCCCGAGGACCGCAAGATCGTCACCCTGGCCCGCTCGGCGCGGGCCCGCAACGGCGTGCCCGAGGGGGCGGCCGTACGCGACGAGACCGGTCGTACGTATGTCGCCGGCACCGTGGACCTGCCTTCGCTGAGGCTCAGCGCGCTGCGGACCGCCGTCGCCATGGCGGTGGCGTCCGGGGCGAAGTCCCTGGAGGCGGCAGCCGTGGTGACCGACGCCGAGTCGGCGTCGGCGCAGGACCGGGCGGCGGTGGCCGACCTGGGCGGGGCGGGGACTCCGGTGCTGGTGGCGGGGCCCGACGGGACCGTACGGAGCACCGTCACCGCGGGCTGACAACGTGCAGGGTGAAAACCGGCCGCTTCACACGCGTCCGGAATTCGTCCTTGCCGTTTCTTCATCTCACGCGCATCAATGGAACCGGTAGTTCCGACGGACCGTCAGATTCACCCCCCACGCGGCGTACCGCACCACGCTGCTCTGGTGGCCGGCCGGACCTCTCCCATCCATCCCCACATGGCAATTCCCAGACTCGGGAAGGGAACCGGATCCCCATGAGAACCAAACGAATAGGTGCGGGTGCGGCCATGGCGGTAGGGGCCCTCGCGGCCGCTTCGCTCGCGTTCGCGCCCAGCGCCCTCGCCGTCACCCCCGACACGGCGACCATCAACGCCGACTGCGGAAGCTTCGGCAGCGGCTCGGCCACGCTCACCGCCACTCAGGACGGCACGGCGGCCACCATCACCGTCACCTCGGCCGTCACGGCGCCGATCGCGCTGTCGGCGAACTCGATCTCCTCCACGCTCACCCTCGTGAACAACACGACCGGCGGCACCAGCACCTTCAGCGGCACCGAGAACCCCGCGATCGCCGCGGGCGACCCGGTCACCGTCGGCCCGCTCAACGGCACCGTCGCCTCCGGCGACAGCCTGGAGGCCTACGGCGGCTCGCTGCAGCTGACCGTCTTCGGCATCACCGTCACCTGCACGGCGACCGGCCTGCAGTCGCCGGGGCCGTTCGTCTTCGACTGAGCCGACTGAGCCGGGCAGCGGCAACTCGCCTGTGTGGACCGTCAGTTCCCGAACCTGTGGATCTGACGGTCCATCAGTTCAGTTCCGGCATCTCCATTGACTTCTCACGCGATCCACACATCAATGCCCCCAGTGAGCGCACAAGAAGGGGGCACACCCATGGGTCCGATCACCCGAAGACGCCGCTGGGCGTCTCTGCTCGGAGCGACCGCGCTCGCGGTCACCGCGGGCGGTGCGCTGGCCTGTCCGGCCAACGCGTCCACGGACGTGGACTTCGCCACGCACTGCATTCCGCCCGCCGTCGCGGGCATCCCGCCGATCGACGGCACCACCACGGCCAAGATCGCGGTGGACAACACCAGTCCGAAGGTCGGCGACACCGTCACCGTCACCTACACGGTGGTCAAGCCCGCCGCCAGCAACCCCACCTCCCTCGCCCTGCCGGCCGACATCATGACGCCCACCGGCAAGGTCGCGCTCGGAGGCGCGCAGACCGGTGACCTCACGGTCGCCGGACCGAAGAAGAACGACCCGGTGCCGGGCAACGGCGCCTTCCCGTCGTTCTCCATGACCGGCACCTTCAAGGTCACCTCGCCCGGCGCGATCACTCTCTCGCCCGGCGACTACAACATCCACACCAGCTACATCCTGGAGCTGGACACCCCGTGCACGGTGACCAACCCGCCGGCGCCGGTGTCGGAGACGATCACGGCGACGGACACCACCCCGGTCAACAACCGTGCCATCACGCTGCGTACGGCCTCCGGCAACCCCGGAGACAGCGTCACCGTCGACGGCACCGGGTTCACACCGGGCGCGACGGTGACCCTGGCCGGGCGCTCCGGCGGCACCCAGACCGCGGACACGGCCACCGTCACCGCGGGCACCGACGGCAAGATCAGCGGTCCGCTCGTGGTCAACGACAAGACGACGACCGGGGTGGTGGCCTACGAGGGCTCGGCATACACCGACGCCCTGGGCGCCGGGCCCGCCGCCTACACCGTCATCGACAACACGCCGATCCCGGCCGGCAGCCAGAAGCTGACGACCACCGTCAACGCCGGCACCCTGTCCATGTCCCAGGACGGAGACTCCGTCGCGCTGTCGGCGGTCGACTTCGGCACGGGCGGGGCCTCCACGGGTGCGCTGCGGACAGTCACCGTCAAGGACTTCCGTGGCGGGCCGGCCGGCTGGTCGCTCACCGGCAAGGTCACCGACTTCACCGGGCCCGGCGGCAAGATCGATGCGAAGAACCTGAGCTGGACCCCCGTCTGCGCCACCAAGGCGGGCAGCCCGAGCACCTGCCAGGCCGGTTCCGCGGGCACCGTGGGCAATTCGGGGGCGACCCTCGCGTCCACCCCCAACGGCACGGTCACCGGCGGTGAGTTCACGGCCGACGCCGGGCTCTCCCTGGACGTACCGGCGTTCACGCCTCCGGGCTCGTACTCCGGCGTCCTGACCCTCACGCTCAGCTGACCGTACGGGCGTCCGCACCCGCCCGTTCACCTCGTACACGTGGGGGTCCGCACCCATGAGAAAGCTGTACGTCCTCCTCCTGGGCCTGTTCCTGGCCGCCCTTGCCACGCCCGCCCGCGCCGCCGACAACGGCAGTTGGTCGGTCTACCCGCTGTCCTCCAAGGTCGCGGCTCGCCCGTACTTCTATCTCTCGGCCGATCCCGGAACGACCATCGAGGACAAGGTGGTCGTCGCCAACAAGACCGCGAAGCCCCTCACCTTCCGCCTCTACGCCGCCGATGCCTACAACACCCCGCGCGACGGCGGTTTCGCGGTGCGGACGGTGGCGGAGAAGCAGCGCGGTGTGGGTGCCTGGGCGAAGCCCGCGAAGTCGCGGGTGACCGTTCCGCCGCACGGCAAGGTCACCGTCCCCTTTACCCTGCACGTGCCCAAGGGCGCCGAACCCGGCGACCACCCGGGCGCGTTGGTCGCCCTCGACGAACGGATCGACAGGGGCGACGGCTCACTGGCGCTCGGTGTGCAGCGGGCGGTCGGCGCCCGTGTGTATCTGAGGGTCGGCGGCCCGACGCTCCCCGCGATCTCCGTCGAGCACGTCCACATCGTCCACCACCAGCCCCTCGTCCCCGGCCTGGGCGACAGCACGGCGACGATCTCCTACACCCTCCACAACACCGGCAACGTCACCCTGAACCCCAAGGTGGAACTCCGCGCGGAGGGCCTGTTCGGCCGTACGCTCCTCGCCCGCGACCTGTCGAAGATCCCCTCCGAACTGCTCCCCGGCCAACGCGTCCACCTCACCGAGCCCTGGCACGGCGCACCCCAACTCGACTGGGGTGACATCACATTGACGGCGAGCGCCCAGGACACCCGGGAGTCCGCGAGCGCGTCCTTCTTCGCCCTGCCGTGGGTCGTGGCGCTGGTGCTGCTGGCGGCGGCGGTCGTAGGAGTGGTCCTGGTGGTCAGAGCGCGTCGGGGCCGCGCTCGCCCGTCCGAACCCGTACGACCGTCTCGACCGGCAGTGCCCACACCTTCCCGTCCCCGATCTTCCCCGTCTGCGCGGCCTTGACGATCGCGTCGATGACGGCGTCCGAGTCGGCGTCGTCGACGACGACCTCGATACGGACCTTGGGGACGAGGTCGACCTGGTACTCGGCGCCGCGGTACACCTCGGTGTGGCCGCGCTGGCGGCCGTAGCCACTGGCCTCGGTCACGGTCAGGCCGTGCACGCCGATCTCCTGCAAGGCCGTCTTCACCTCGTCGAGGCGGTACGGCTTGACGATCGCGGTGATGAGCTTCATGGCTGGGACGTGACCTTCTGCGCAGAGGGGACGACGGACGAGCTGACCGGGGCGCCGTGGCCCAGGACGCCGTGATCGTATGCCGTCTCGGCGTGCACCGTAAGGTCCAGGCCGGTGTGCTCCTGCTCCTCGGCCGCGCGGAAGCCCATCGCCTTGTCGATCAGCCTGCCGATGGCGTAGGTCATCAGGAACGCGTACGCCGCTACGACCACCACGGCCACCGCCTGTTTGCCGAGCTGGGCGAGCCCGCCGCCGTAGAGGAGGCCCTCGGTGGAGCCGGTCATCGCCTTCTCCGCGAAGACTCCGATGAGGAGGGTGCCGATGACGCCGCCGACCAGGTGGACGCCGACGACGTCGAGCGAGTCGTCGTAGTCGAGCCTGAACTTCCAGCTGACGGCGTACGAGCAGACGCCACCGGCGGCGAGGCCGACGACCAGCGCGCCGAGGAGGGAGACCGAGCCGCAGGAGGGGGTGATCGCCACCAGGCCGGCGACCGCACCGGACGCGGCGCCCAGGGTGGTGGGGTGGCCGTCGCGCTTCTGCTCCACGAAGAGCCAGCCGAGCAGGCCGGTGCAGCCGGCGGCGAGGGTGTTGAGGAAGGCGGCAGCGGCGAGGCCGTTGGCGCCCAGGGCCGAGCCCGCGTTGAAGCCGAACCAGCCGAACCAGAGGAGGCCGGCGCCCAGCATCACCATGGGGAGGTTGTGCGGACGCATCGCGTCCTTCTTGAAGCCGAGGCGCGGGCCGAGCACCAGGCAGAGGGCGAGGCCGGAGGCGCCGGACGTGATCTCGACGGGCAGACCGCCCGCGAAGTCGAGGGCTCCGAGTCGGTCGAGGATCCAGCCGCCGGGGCCCCAGACCCAGTGCGCGACGGGAACGTATACGAGCAGTGCCCAGACCGGGACGAAGACCAGCCATGCGTTGAACTTCGCGCGGTCCGCGATCGCGCCGCTGATCAGGGCCGCCGTGATGATCGCGAAGGTGAGCTGGAAGGTGGCGAAGAGCAGGGTGGGGACGGTGCCGTGCACGCTCTCCGGGCCGAGGCGGGCCATTCCGGCGTGGTCGAGGTTGCCGATCAGGCCGCTGCCGAGGTCGTCGCCGAAGGCGAGCGAGTAGCCGCCGGCCAGCCACACCACCGTGACCAGGGCGATCGACACGAAGCTCATCATCAGCATGTTGAGGACGCTCTTCGTGCGCACCATGCCGCCGTAGAACAGGGCGAGACCCGGGGTCATCAGCAGGACGAGGGCGGTGGCGGCGAGCAGCCAGGCGGTGTCGCCGGTGTCCGCGTGCGCGGCGGCGAGGGACACGGAGGTCACAGGGCGTCTCCAACGGGGTGGGGGCTCGTCAGAGGGTCACCGGCACGCGTTTCCGGTTGTGCACGGGCATGTTTCGTCGATGTTTCATTGCGTGGAGGTTTCCTGAATCTCACAGGGTGGACGGTGGCCGCCCGCCGATCGCCCGCTGATCGCTCGGCTGTGCGGCGGGGCTCTGTGGATCAGGGAGAATGGGCTCCATGAGCGTTCGTACCCAGTCATCCGAAGCCTCGGGCGAGACCGTCCACCGCGCCGGCTTCGCCTGCTTCGTCGGTCGCCCCAACGCGGGCAAGTCCACCCTCACGAACGCTCTGGTCGGGCAGAAGGTGGCGATCACCGCGAACCAGCCGCAGACCACGCGGCACACGGTTCGGGGCATCGTGCACCGGGAGGACGCCCAGCTCATCCTGGTCGACACCCCTGGGCTGCACAAGCCGCGCACGCTGCTGGGGGAGCGGCTCAACGACATCGTACGGACGACGTGGGCCGAGGTCGACGTGATCGGCTTCTGTCTCCCGGCGAACGAGAAGCTCGGCCCCGGTGACCGTTTCATCGCGAAGGAACTGGCGTCGATCAAGAAGACGCCGAAGATCGCGATCGTCACCAAGACCGACCTGGTGGACAGCAAGGTGCTCGCCGAGCAGCTCATCGCGATCGACCAGCTCGGCAAGGAGCTCGGCTTCGAGTGGGCGGAGATCGTTCCGGTGTCGGCGGTCGGCGACACGCAGGTGGGCCTGCTGGCCGACCTGATCGTCCCGCTGCTCCCGGAGGGCCCGGCGCTCTACCCCGAGGGCGACCTCACCGACGAGCCCGAGCAGGTCATGATCGCCGAGCTGATCCGCGAGGCGGCGCTGGAGGGCGTCCGTGACGAGCTGCCGCACTCCATCGCGGTCGTCGTCGAGGAGATGCTCCCCCGCGAGGACCGCCCCGCAGACAAGCCCCTCCTCGACATCCACGCCTTCGTCTACATCGAGCGCCCCAGCCAGAAGGGCATCATCATCGGCCCGAAGGGCTCGCGCCTGAAGCAGGTCGGCATCAAGTCGCGGAAACAGATCGAGGCGCTGCTCGGCACCCCGGTCTTCCTGGATCTGCATGTGAAGGTGGCGAAGGACTGGCAGCGGGATCCTCGGCAGTTGCGGAAGTTGGGGTTCTGAGTCGGGGCGTGTGGTGGCTGTCCGGGCGAGTGCCTGAGGGTGGTCGGCGTCGAGTCGTGGAAGCAGATCGAGGCGTTGCTCGGCACGCCGGCCGCGCGGCGGTAGCCGCACATTGATACAGCCTCGACCTGCATGTGAAGGTGGCGAAGGACTGGCAGCGGGATCCTCGGCAGTAGCGGAAGTTGGGGTTCTGAGTCGGGGCGTGTGGTGGCTGTCCGGGCGAGTGCCTGAGGGTGGTCGGCGTCGAGTCGTGGAAGCAGATCGAGGCGCTGCTCGGCACCCCGGCCGCGCGGCGGTAGCCGCACATTGATACAGCCTGGACCTGCATGTGAAGGTGGCGAAGGACTGGCAGCGGGATCCTCGGCAGTTGCGGAAGTTGGGGTTCTGAGTCGGGGCGTGTGGTGGCTGTCCGGGCGAGTGCCTGAGGGTGGTCGGCGTCGAGTCGTGGAAGCAGATCGAGGCGTTGCTCGGCACGCCGGCCGCGCGGCGGTAGCCGCACGTTGATACAGCCTGGATCTGCATGTGAAGGTGGCGAAGGACTGGCAGCGGGATCCTCGGCAGTTGCGGAAGCTGGGGTTCTGAGTCGGGGCGTGTGGCAGTTGCGGAAGTTGGGGTTCTAAGGGGTCGCTCGCTGCGGGGACATGTTCTGCAGCCCCACCACCCGTAGCAGCTGCAGCCGTTCGTGGGAGTCCGTGCCCGGGCGGGCCGTGTGGATGATGAGCATGTGGTGGTCGTCCTGGTTCAGGAGGATCTCGCAGTCCAGTTCCAGTACCCCGACCAGCGGGTGCCGGAAGCGTTTCGTCGACTGGCGCCGTACCGCCACCTCGTGTTCCTCCCACAGGCGGGCGAACTCCTCGCTGGACGACCGCAGTTCGGCCACGAGCGCGGTCGGCTCCGGGTCGTCGGGGCGGGCCGCGGACACCGCCCGCAGGTTCGCGACGTGCGAACGGGCGTGGTGCGGGATGTCCTCCGGCGGGAACAGGTCCCGTGCCGTGGGGTCCAGGAAGAAGCGCCGGAGCATGTTGCGGTCGTCGGGCGGACGGGAGGACACGTCCCCGCTCAACGCCCTCGACAACGCGTTCTGCGCCAGCACCTCGCCGCAGTCGCTCGCCACCAGCGCCGGCGCGTCGTGCAGCCGGTCCAGGACCAGGAGCAGGCCGGGGTTGACGTGCCCGGACGTGCTTCCGCGCCGCGGCGGCTCCTCGCCCGCCAGGTGGAACAGATGGTCCCGTTCGTCGTCCGTCAGGCGCAGGGCGCGAGCCAGCGCGGTGAGCATCTGGCGGGACGGGCGCGGACCCCGGGACTGCTCCAGGCGCGTGTAATAGTCCACCGACATGCCGACCAGCTGGGCCACCTCCTCGCGGCGCAGCCCCGGCGTACGGCGGCGCGCGCCGGGGGTGAGGCCCACGTCGGACGGGTCCAGGCGGGCACGGCCGCGGCGCAGGAAGTCGGCGAGTTGGGCTCGGTTCACCCCTCCAGCGTGCGGGAGTACGTCCGGCTTATCCAGGGTCTGCCAGTCCCCCGATCGACAGGTCTCTCCCGCTCGACCCGGCCCCGCTGAAGGCTGGGTCGGGACGAGAGGAGCAGCAACATGCTGACATTGGTGACCGGTACGACTGGACAGGTCGGGCGGCGCTTCGTACCGAGGTTGCTCGCGCAGACCCGGCCGGAGGAACGGGTTCGGGTGCTTGTGCGTGACGCGGAGCGAGGGGAGCCGTTCGCCGGGTTGGGCGCCGAGGTCGTCGTGGGGGATCTGCGGGATGCGGAGGCCCTCGCCAAGGCCGTCGCCGGTGTGGACGCCGTCGTGAACGTCGCCGCCTCCTTCCGCGGGGTGCCCGACGAGGAGGCGTGGGCCGTCAACCGGGACGCGGCCGTGGAGCTGGGGCGGGCCGCGGTGGCCTCCGGGGTGCGACGGTTCGTGCAGGTCAGCACCGGGATGGTGTACGGCGTCGGGCGTGGCCGCCCGCTGGTCGAGGAGGACGAGAGCCGGCCCGGCGGCGAGATGTGGGGCGCGTACAACGAGTCGAAGGCGGCGGCCGAGCGGGAGTTGCTCGCGCTGGACGGCATGGAGGTGCGCATCGGCCGGCTCCCCTTCGTGTACGGCGAGGGCGACCCCCATCTCGCCCAGGCCCTGCGCTGGGCCCCCAACTGGGCACCGGCCCAGCGCCTCCAGATGGCCCACCACGCCGACGTCGCCCAGGGGCTGCTACGGCTCCTGCACGCGCCCGGGGTGACCGGCCCCGTCTACAACATCGCCGACGACGCCCCCGTCACGACGGTCGAGCTGTACCAGCTCAACGGCGTGGAGGTCCCCGCCGAGTTCTCCACCCGCACGGTCCCCGACCCCTGGTTCGGCATCATGTCCACCCAGCGGATCCGCCGTGACCTGAATTTCAGGCCCATCCATCCGTCGGCGTGGGCGGCCCGGGAGGCCGGAGCACTCTGAGGGATTCTCGTCGGCTCCCCTTGCCCGAAAGGGCAGTTGTGCTTCCTCGGACTGGTCAACGACAGGCCGGCCTGGCGAAGATCGCCTGCGTGAACAAGACATTCAAGCGGACGGCCCTGGTCGCCACGGCGACGGTCGCCGCCTCAGTCGTCAACGCGGCGTTATTCGCGCCGACGGCCAGTGCCACCGAGAACACCTGGGTCAAGAACCTGGAAACCGGCCTGTGCATCACCGCAGATGGTGGAAGTTCGCTGAAGCCCGCGGACGACTGCCGCTTCGGTGATCGCAGTCAACTGTGGGACCGGCGAGGTTCGAACATCGTCAAGGCGTATACGAATCAGTGCCTCGACAGCAACAGCGACGGCGACGTGTACTACCTGGAATGCAACGGCGGCGACTACCAGAAATGGACCTATCCCGGGAACGGGCTGGTGAGGAACGTGGCCACCGGAAAATATCTGGGCGTAGAACCGGGATATCCATGGGTGGTAGCCACCACTGGCGTGCCCACGCAGCACACGTGGCAGTTCTTCGGCGGGGAGTAGCCGCCAGGGCAGTCCCAGGTCAGTCCACCCCGCGGATCCGCCCCACCAGCGCCGCCCCCGCCAACCCGATCACCGCGGACACCAGATACAGCACCCGGTATCCGCCGAGGTACGTCACGATCGGCGCGGCGAGGGCGGGCGCCGCCACCTGGGGCAGGGCGTTGGCCACATTGATGACCCCCAGGTCCTTGCCCCGGTCCAGCGCCTTCGGGAGCACGTCCGTCATCAGCGCGAAGTCGACCGACGTGAACACCCCGAAGCCGACGCCCAGCACCGCCGCCGCGACGATGGCGCCGGGCCAGGTCTGCCAGGCCGCCAGCCCCGCCGTCGCCACCGCCATCAGCACCCCGGACCAGACCACGAAGGGCTTGCGCCGCCCCACCCGGTCCGACCACACGCCCCCGACGACGACCGTGGCCAGCAGCGTCAGCCCGTTCACGGCGGTCAGGATCAGCACACCCTGGTCGGGGTCGTGGTAGTGGAGGCGGTCGCGGAGGTAGTAGAGCAGGTACAGCAGCACCAGCGCGTTGCTGAGGTTGATCAGGAACCGGGTCAGCCAGGCCCAGCCCAGGTCGGGATACCGCCGCGGACTCAGCCAGAACCCGGCGAGAAAGCCGCGCCACGCCCACGCCGGCCGGTCAGCCGCCGCCAGCCGCAGATCGGGGTGGCGGAGGACGTACGGCAGCACTCCCACCACCGTGAACACCGCGCACGCCACATACCCGGCCCCGATCCCGCCCGCCGCCGTCGCGAGCCCGGTCCCGCCGACCACGCCCAGGATCTGCGCCGCCCCCAACCAGCCGCCCACGGAACCCCGTTGGAGCCGTGGCACCCGGTCCGGCACGGCCGCGGTGATCGCCGCGAAGGCCGCGTTGAGGGTGAGCTGGACCAGGCACCAGCCCAGCGTCATCGTCCACAGCCCACCCGCACCCGCGAGCAGCAGCAACGACAGCCCGCCGCCCGCCGCCCCGGCCACGATCCACGGCGTACGGCGGCCCCAGCGGGCCGTGGTCCGGTCCGAGAGCGCGCCGAAGAGCGGGTTGGCGAGCAGCGAGACCAGCGCGCCGATGCCCGTCACCCACGCCAGCATCGTCTCCTTGGACATGCCGGAGCCGGGCGCGAAGTCCTTCGCCTGCGAGGCCAGCAGGATCTGCAGCGGGCCGAACCAGCCCACCCAGATGGCCCCGTTGGCGAGGGACAGGGACGCCGTCCAGCCGCGCCCGACCCGCTCGACGGGCTCGGCCAGTGCCGCCGAGGGGTTCTTCAGAGGCGCCGTCATCTCTGGGCCCGCAGCAGCTCCCGGTACCAGCCGTACGACGACTTCGGCGTCCGCCGCTGCGTCTCGAAGTCCACGTGCACCAGCCCGAACCGCCGCTCGTACCCCTCCGCCCACTCGAAGTTGTCGAGCAGCGACCACACGAAGTACCCGCGCACGTCCACGCCCGCCTCCGACGCCTCGTGCAGGGCGCGGACATGGCCGTCCAGGTAGGCGATCCGGTCCTGGTCGTCGATGCCCTCGTAACTGCAACCGTTCTCGGTGATGACGACGGGCGGGAGCCGGTCGCCGTAGCGCTCACGGAAGCCGGTGAGGAGTTCCGTCAGGCCCGACGGCACCACGGGCCAGCCGAAGTCCGTCACCGGGACGCCCTCGATCTGCCGTACCGAGAAGGGAAGTTCGGCGGGGATGGTCAGTCCGCCGAACTCGATGTCCTCGCCCTGCGGGGCGCCCACGCGGGTCGGCGCGTAGTAGTTGACGCCGTACCAGTCGATGGGCTCGGCGATGACCTTCAGGTCCGCCTCGACGTCCCCCGGCATCAACTCGCCGAGGCCGTCCGGGTATTGGCCGAGGAGCAGCGGGTCGGCGAACAGGCGGTTCAGCAGCAGGTCGTAGAACCCGGCCGCCTCCACGTCCGCGGTCTCCTCCGACGCCGGCCAGGTCGGCCCGTGCGAGTTGGCGATCCCGATGTCCGTGGCGCCGGCCGCGCGCAGGGCCCGTACGGCGAGACCGTGGGCGAGGAGCTGGTGGTGGGCGACGGGCAGCGCGTCGAAGAGCAGCTGCTTGCCGGGTGCGTGGGCGCCCAGCGCATGGCCCAACAGCGTGTGTTCGGCGGGCTCGTTGAGGGTGATCCACTTCTTCACCCGGTCGCCCAGTCGCTCGGCGACCACCGACACGTACTCGGCGAACCGCGCTGCCGTGTCCCGCTCCAGCCAGTCCAGTGCGACCGGCAGGTCCCAGTGGAAGAGGGTCGGCACCGGGCGTACGCCCGCCGTGAGGAGCTCGTCGACGAGACGGTCGTAGAAGTCGAGGCCCTTGGGCGAGTTGACCCGCGGCCAGGAAAGGGAGAAGCGGTACGCGTCCACGCCCAGGTCGGCCAGGAGGGCGACGTCCTCGCGGTAGCGGTGGTAGTGGTCGCAGGCCACCGCCGCGGTGGAGCCGTCCTTCACCCGTCCCGGCTCGGCCGTGAAGGCGTCCCAGACGGACGGCTCGCGCTCGTCCGCCGCGCCCTCGATCTGGTGGGCCGAGGTGGAGACGCCCCACAGGAAGCCGGCCGGGAACTGAGGTATCGGGTTCGTCATGCGCGGATCATCCTTACCCACCAGTAAGGAAGTCAACGCCCGTGCGTGAACGACCTGGTAGCGGGCTACGCCCCTTCCTTCAGCACTCTGGAGATCAGCGTCCGCTGCTCCTCGGTGAGCCGGGGGTCGGCCGCGTACACCGTCCTGCCGTCCACCGTGATCTCGTAGGTGAACCCGTCGGGAATCCCGACGGAGGGCCTGCCCCGGCCGCCGGCGACCGCCTGCTCGGCCAGGGCCTGCCACTCGTGGGCATCGGGCCGCCCCGAGGTGTCCACCTCGGCCTGCCGCTCGATGCCCGCGAAACCGCCCGTGCGCCGCACTCGAATACGCATGGGTGACTGTCTAGTACGGAACTACGACGTCCGCACCCCGACCTGTTCCCAGGCCTTCAGTACCGCCTGCAGTTCCTCGCCGTCCTGGTAGCGGGCCTTGGCCGCCGCCACCGTGAGCGCCGCGAAGTCCGCGAACAGGGCGTCCTTCTTGAGTGCGCCGCCGGTCAGGACGTCGTACCAGATCTGGCCGGCCTTCTCCCAGGCGTGGCCGCCGAGGGCCGTCGCGACCAGGAAGAAGGCGTGGTTGGGGATGCCGGAGTTGATGTGGACACCGCCGTTGTCGCGGCCGGTGCGGACGAAGCCGTCCATGGTCGCCGGCTGCGGGTCCTTGCCGAGGGCGTCGTCGTCGTACGCCGTGCCCGGGGCCTTCATGGAGCGCAGGGCCGAGCCCGTGACGCGCGGGGCGAGCAGCCCGGCGCCGATCAGCCAGTCGGCCTCGGCGGCGGTCTGGCCGAGCGTGTACTGCTTGATGAGGGAGCCGAAGACGTCGGACAGGGACTCGTTGAGGGCGCCGGGCTGACCGAAGTAGGTCAGGTTGGCGGTGTACTGCGTGACGCCGTGGGTGAGTTCGTGGCCGATGACGTCGATCGGGATGGTGAAGTCGAGGAAGATCTCGCCGTCCCCGTCGCCGAACACCATCTGCTCGCCGTTCCAGAAGGCGTTGTTGTAGTCCTTGTCGTAGTGGACGCTCGCGTTGAGCGGGAGGCCCTCGCCGTCGATCGAGTGGCGCTCGTAGGCCTTCAGATACAGCTCGAAGGTGGCGCCGAGGCCCGCGTAGGCGCGGTTGACGGTGGCGTCCTTGCCCGGGTCGGAGCCCTCGGCGCGGACCTTCCTGCCCGGCAGGTCGGTGCCGTGGCGGGCGTCGTAGATGGTGCGGTGCGGGGTGTCGGTGGCCGCGCCGGCGGGCGGGGCGAGGGTCGGAGCGCCGATGACGGTGGTCAGCCGGCGGTGGGTGCGCTCAAAGGCGTCGCGTTCCAGTGTCTTGCGCGCCGGATCGGCGAGCGCCGAGTCCTCGTGCTGGGCCAGCTTGTCGAGGATGTGCGGCGGCACGACGGTGCAGAAGACGGGCTCGAAGCCCCCGTTGGTCTTCGTCATGCCCGGCACCCTTGCACTGAGTTATGCCCGTGTCACTACCCGCAACCATGATTGGTGAAATATCGGGACAGCACTGCGCACGCTCCGTGACGAAGTGGTATGGAGCACTTTTTATCCCTTTTATTCCACGGGTCCCGCATACTGATACGGCGCCCCGCACCCGAAGAGGCTCGGCTAGCATGCTTCGCATCATGCGTTTCGGGCTGCTTCTTCTTAGCTGCCGCGGCGAGGGCCTGTAGTCCAGGTCGACTCCCTCCCCGCGGAGCTTCGCGTTGCGTCGTCGGCCGTCCTTCAGGACACCAAGAGGAGCCCCGCAATCATGGCGAACCGCCAGCAGCCCAGCACCATGCCGATCCACAAGTACGGTCAGTACGAGCAGGTCGACATCCCCGACCGCACCTGGCCGAACAACCGGATCACCGTCGCTCCCCGCTGGCTCTCCACCGACCTGCGCGACGGCAACCAGGCACTGATCGACCCGATGTCGCCCGAGCGCAAGCGCCGGATGTTCGACCAGCTGGTCAAGATGGGCTACAAGGAGATCGAGGTCGGCTTCCCGGCGTCGGGCCAGACGGACTTCGACTTCGTGCGGTCGATCATCGAGGAGCCGGGCGCGATCCCGGACGACGTCACGATCTCCGTACTGACCCAGGCCCGCGAGGACCTGATCGAGCGGACGGTCGAATCCCTGAAGGGCGCCAAGCGCGCGACCGTCCACCTCTACAACGCCACCGCGCCGGTCTTCCGCCGGGTCGTCTTCCGTGGCTCCAAGGACGACATCAAGCAGATCGCCGTGGACGGCACGCGCCTGGTGATGGAGTACGCCGAGAAACTGCTGGGCCCCGAGACCGAGTTCGGCTACCAGTACAGCCCCGAGATCTTCACCGACACCGAGCTGGACTTCGCGCTGGAGGTCTGCGAGGCGGTGATGGACGTCTACCAGCCGGGTCCGGGCCGCGAGATCATCCTCAACCTGCCCGCCACGGTGGAGCGTTCGACCCCCTCCACCCACGCGGACCGCTTCGAGTGGATGAGCCGCAACATCTCCCGCCGTGAGCACGTCGTCATCTCGATCCACCCGCACAACGACCGCGGTACGGCGGTCGCCGCCGCCGAGCTGGCGCTGATGGCCGGCGCCGACCGCGTCGAGGGCTGTCTGTTCGGGCAGGGCGAGCGCACCGGCAACGTCGACCTGGTCACCCTGGGCATGAACCTGTTCTCCCAGGGCGTCGACCCGCAGATCGACTTCTCCGACATCGACGAGATCCGTCGTACGTGGGAGTACTGCAACCAGATGGAGGTCCACCCGCGCCACCCGTACGTGGGCGACCTGGTCTACACGTCCTTCTCCGGCTCCCACCAGGACGCCATCAAGAAGGGCTTCGACGCGATGGAGGCCGACGCGAAGGCCAAGGGCGTCACCGTCGACGACATCGAGTGGGCCGTCCCCTACCTGCCGATCGACCCGAAGGACGTCGGCCGCTCCTACGAGGCGGTCATCCGGGTCAACTCGCAGTCCGGCAAGGGCGGTATCGCGTACGTCCTGAAGAACGACCACAAGCTTGACCTGCCCCGCCGGATGCAGATCGAGTTCTCGAAGATCATCCAGGCCAAGACGGACGCCGAGGGCGGCGAGGTCACCGGCTCCGCCATCTGGGCGGTCTTCCAGGACGAGTACCTGCCCAACCCCGAGAACCCGTGGGGTCGTATCCAGGTACGGAACGGCCAGTCGACCACCGACACCGACGGAGTGGACACACTGCGGGTCGAGGCGACGGTCGACGGCGAGGACACGATCCTGACCGGCTCGGGCAACGGTCCGATCTCGGCCTTCTTCGACGCGCTGGCCGCCGTCGGCGTCGACGCCCGGCTGCTGGACTACCAGGAGCACACGATGAGCGAGGGCGCCTCCGCGCAGGCCGCCTCCTACATCGAATGCGCGATCGACGACAAGGTCCTGTGGGGGATCGGCATCGACGCGAACACGACGCGTGCGTCACTGAAGGCGGTCGTGTCGGCGGTCAACCGCGCGGCGCGATAGTCCCTCTGACCGGCGGTTTCGGGGCCTTGAGCGCGGTATACGGCGATCAAGGCCCCGCCTCTTTTCGGCCACCTGTTCGTGGAGGTCACGGAAAGGTCTCGTCCAGGGTACTGACTACGCCTCGCGGATGTGGCTAACATCACGGACACCGCTGCGATGTTGCCGCGGTGTTAAGGAGGTGCGACGTGCTGCCAGTACGGGGACGAAACGGCCGAGCCGCCAGGCCTGCGCGCTTCCTGGGCACCCGCACCGCGTGGACGCCCGTGGGGGACGGCGAGTTCTTCTGCCCGGGCTGCGGAGGCGACCGCAACTACCAGCGCCTGACCGGCCGCCGGCGCTTCACCCTCCTCGGCGTCCCGGTCCTGCCGCGCGGCGAGACCGGCCCGGTCGTCGAGTGCGCCGCCTGCCGCCGCCACTTCGGCACGGACGCCCTCGACCACCCCACCACCACCCGCTTCTCCGCGATGCTCCGCGACGCCGTCCACACGGTCGCCCTGGCGGTACTGGCCGCGGGCGGCACCTGTTCCCGTACGTCCGTGGAGGCCGCCGCGACCACGGTCCGCGCCGCGGGCTTCGACGACTGTACGGAGGAACAGCTGGAGGCGCTGGTCGAGGCGCTGGCCGCCGACACCGGCCGGGTCTATGGCCAGTCCTGCGGGGCCGGACTGGCCATAGAGCTGCACGAGGCCCTCGACCCCCTCGCCCCGCACCTCGCCCCGGTCGGCCGCGAATCGATCCTGCTCCAGGGCGCCCGCATCGCCTTGGCCGACGGGCCGTACACCCCCGCCGAACGCGACGTCCTGAGCACGGTCGGCGCGGCCCTGACGATCTGCTCGGACGACGTGACCCGCTTGCTGGCGGCGGCACGGACGCCGTCCTGATACTCCCGAGGGAGTAACGCGGGACCAGGGACACCCCTGGTAGTAACCCCCACCTCGCCCCCACGCCCGACGCATCCGCCCCCTCCCGCCGGAAGTCTGGAACCGACCCAGACACCCGACCGGAGGGGGGCCCGTCCATGGGGGCCGCAAGGACGACGACCGCACGACGACGGCGGGCCGTGCCCTGGGTGGTGCTCGGGCTGTGGCTGGCCGCGCTCGTGCTGGCCGGGCCGCTCGCCGGGAAGTTCTCCGGCATCCAGCAGAACAGGTCCGTCGACTATCTGCCCGACAGCGCCGACTCCACCCGAGTGGCCCGGATACAGGCCGAGTTGCCGGGCGGCGAGTCGACCGACCTGGTGCTCGTCTACCACCGGGACGGCGGGCTCACCGCCGCCGACAAGGAGAAGGCGGCGGATCAGGTCGGCGCCATCGGGACGACGTACAGGCTGACCGGGAAACCCCACGGGGTTGCCTCCCGCGACGGCGGCACGCTGATGTACCCGCTCTCCAGCAGCCAACCCGGTCAGGACGACAAGGCACGGGACGCCTTCGTCGACGGGGTGCGGGGCATCGCGGACGGCGGCTCCGGGCTCAGCGTGCGGGTGGGCGGGCCGGGGGCCCTGAACACCGACATGAGCAAGGTGTTCGGGAGCATCGACGGGACCCTGCTCTACGCCACCCTCGGTGTGGTCACCGTCCTGCTGGTCCTCATCTACCGCAGCCCCTTCCTGTGGCTGGTCCCGCTCGCCGTCGCCGGGGTCGCGGCCGGGATGGCGATGGCCGCCGGGTACGGGCTGCACGAGGCCTTCGGCGTGACCGTCACCGGGCAGAGCGGCGGTGTGATGACCGTGCTCGTGCTGGGCGCCGGGACCGACTACGCGCTGCTGCTCATCTCCCGTTACCGCGAGGAGCTACGGCGCCACGAGCGGCCGTACGACGCCATGAGCGCCGCGCTGAGGGGCTGCGGGCCGGCGATCCTCGCCTCCTCGGGCACGGTCGCGGCCGGGCTGCTGTGCCTGCTCGCAGCCGATCTCAACAGCAGCAGCGGGATGGGGCCGGTCGGCACGGTGGGCGTGCTCGCGGCGCTGGTCGCGATGATCACCCTGCTGCCCGCACTGCTGGTGCTGCTCGGGCGGCGGGTGTTCTGGCCGCTGATCCCGGCGTTCGGGAGCGAGCCGAAGGTGCGGCGGTCGCTGTTCTCGGCGATGGGCGCCTCGGCCACGCGCCGGCCGGTCGTCGTGCTGGTGGGCGGGGGAGTGCTGTTGGGTGCGCTGGCCCTGGGGGTCTTCCACCTGCCCGGCACTCTCAAGAACGAGGACTCCTTCACCGAGAAGCCCGAGTCGATCGCCGCCGCGCAGACCCTGGCCCACGCGTTCCCGGGGCGGAGCAGTCAGCCGATCAGCGTCATGGCGCCGAGAGGGAAGGCGGACGCCGTGTTGGCCAGGGTCCGTGCGACGGACGGGGTCGCGCAGGCGACGGCAGGGCGGAGCGGGGCCGGCTGGACGGAGATCGACGTCTACGCCACAGCCGCCCCCGAGTCCACGGGGGAGACCCGCACCATCCAGGCCCTGCGTGCCGGGCTCGACGGCGGCTACGGAACGTATGTCGGCGGGCCCAGCGCCCAGCGGTTGGACCTCGCCGACAGCCAGGCCCGGGACCGGGACGTGGTCGTGCCGCTCGTGCTGGCCGCCGTGTTCGTGATCCTCGTAGGGCTGCTGCGGAGCATGGTCGCGCCCCTGATGCTGCTCGTCGCGGTCGTCGCGGTGTGGGGTGCGGCGCTGGGGATCGGGGGGCTGGTGTTCGGGCCGGGGTTCGGGTTCGCGGGCACGGACTCCGGGCTCGGCCTGCTGTCCTTCGTGTTCCTCGTGGCCCTCGGCGTCGACTACGGCATCTTCCTCATGCACCGGATGCGGGAGGAGGCCCTTGCGGGTGCCGAGCCGCAGGCGGCGGCGCTGACCGCGCTGCGGACGACCGGTGGGGTCATCGCCTCCGCGGGTGTCGTGCTGGCCGCGACCTTCGCCGTGCTGACCACGCTGCCGCTGGTGGGGCTGGTCGAGCTCGGGTTCGTGATCGCGGCCGGGGTGCTGCTGGACACGTTCCTCGTGCGGACGTACCTGGTGACCACGGCGAGCGTGCTGCTGGGGCGCCGGGTGTGGTGGCCGGGGCGGCTGTCGAGGGCGACGGAGTCGGTACGGCGGGAACGGCACCCCGAGCCCGTGTGACGTACGGAGAATGAACCCCATGGAGACGACTGTGGCGGCACGGCCCCGCATCGGCGAGCGGGTGATGGCGGCGGTCAACCGCGATCCCCGCACCGCCCCGCACGGCACCCGCAACGACGCGATCCTCGCCGCGGTCCTCGCGGTGGCGGCGGTGTCCCTGGCCCTGTGCACGGACCCGGGCCACCGCCCGGACGCCCTCGGCTGGACACTGCTGCTCGCCGGCCATGTGCCGATCGTGTGGCGGCGGCGCCGCCCGCTGCTCGCCGCGACCGCGGCGCTCGTGCTCATCGCGTCGTACCACGCCCTCGACTACAACCACACCGTGCCCACCCCCGCGACCGTGGTGGTGCTCTACACGGTCGCGGCGACCGGCACGGTGCGCCGCACGCTGTGCGTCGGCGTCACCGTCCTCAGCGTGTCCCTGGCCGTCAACCTCCTCACCAACCCCGGCGGGGCGGTGGAGGTCCTGCGGATCTCCGGCTGGGTCATCGCGGTCCTCTTCTGCGGCATCGACGTCCGCTTCTACCGCCAGTACGTCGCCGCCATCGTCGAGCGCGCCGAGCGCGCCGAACGCACCCGGGAGGAGGAGGCCCGGCGCCGGGTCGCGGAGGAACGCCTGCGGATCGCCCGCGACCTGCACGACCTGCTCGCCCACAGCATCACGCTGATCGGCGTCCAGACGTCCGTGGCGGCCCATGTCCTGGCCGCCGACCCGGACCGGCTCGACCGCGAGACGGTCGCCAAGGCCCTCGACGACATCGCCGACACCTGCCGGACGGCGCGCGGCGAGCTGCGCGGGACGCTGGAGGTCCTCCGGGAGGCCGACTGCCCGGACGGCCGCGGCCCGCTCCCGGGCCTGGACGGCGTGTCCGACCTGGTGGAGACGGCCCGGCTCGCCGGGGCGCGGGTCGAGCAGACCGTACAGGTGCGGCAGGCGCCGCCGGCCGTGGGCGCGGCCGCCTACCGGATCGTGCAGGAGGCGCTGACGAACGCCGTACGGCACGCGGGTCCCGAACCCGCCGTACGCGTCGAGCTCTACGAGGAGCAGGGCGCCCTGCGCCTGTCCGTCACCGACGACGGCACCGGGCCCACTCCCGGTCGTACCCCCGGCTTCGGGCTGGTCGGCATGCGGGAGAGGGCCCGCAGCGCGGGTGGCACACTCGACGCCGGACCGAGGACGGGAGGCGGCTTCGAGGTCACCGCCGTACTGCCACTGACGCCTGGGGAAGAGAACGGATGACCATCCGCGTACTGCTCGCCGACGACCAGACCCTGGTACGGGCCGCGTTCGCCATGCTCGTCGAGTCGGCGCGGGACATGGAGGTCGTCGGACAGGCGGGCACCGGCCGGGAGGCCGTGGAGCTGGCCGGGGCCGCGCGGCCCGACCTGGTGGTGATGGACATCCGGATGCCCGACCTGGACGGCATCGAGGCGACCCGGCTGATCGCCGCCGACGAAGCGCTGGCCGGTGTGAAGGTGCTGGTTCTGACGACCTACGACACCGACCAGAACATCGTGGAGGCGCTCAGGGCGGGAGCCTCCGGCTTCCTGGTGAAGGACACCCGTCCGGCCGAACTGCTGGACGCCATCCGGACGGTGGCGGCGGGCGAGGCCCTGCTCTCTCCCGGCCCGACGGCACGGCTGATCGAGCGGTTCCTGCGCAGTCCCTCCACGCCGGTGACGGGCGGTCCGGAGTGTCTGTCCGACCGGGAGCGGGAGGTGCTGGCACTGGTGGCGCGGGGTCTCAACAACGCTGAAATAGCGGGTGCGTTGGACCTCAGCCCGCTCACGGCGAAGACCCACGTCAGCAGGATCCTGGGGAAGCTGGGAGCCCGGGACCGGGCGCAGTTGGTCATGGTGGCCTACGAGTCGGGTCTGGTGACTCCGGGGACCATGGAACCGTGACCCTCCTGAGCCGCACACTCCTCGTCACCCTCGCCCTTCTCGCCCCCCTCGCCGCGACAGCGCACGCCTCCGCCGCCACCGGCTGCACGTCCTCCGTCCCGTATGTCTCGGGCGAGGGCGGCTACGACACCTACCGCATCCCGGCGACCGTCACGACCCGGCGGGGCACGGTGCTGGCCTTCGCCGAGGGCCGGCTGGGCAGTGCCGCCGACTCCGGGCACATCGACGTCGTGCTGAGACGGTCGGGGGACGGCGGGTGCACCTGGGGCCCGTTGCGGGTGGTGGCCGCCGGGGACGAGGACACCCGGGGCAACCCGGCGCCCGTGGTCGACCCGCGCACCGGGGCGATCGTCCTCGTCACCTCGTACAACAGCGGTGCCGTCACCGAGGCGCAGATCATGCGGGGGGAGGTGACGCCGGAGCAGAGCAGGCGGGTGTTCGTGCAGCGGAGCCGGGACGACGGACGGCACTTCTCGGCGCCGCGGGACATCACGGCTCAGGTGAAACGGCCGGACTGGCGGTGGTACGCGACCGGGCCGGGGCACGCCGTCGCTGTGACGCGCGGCCCGCACGCGGGCCGGCTGGTGGTCCCCGCCGACTACTCCGCCGCCCCGCCGGCCGGCTCCTCCGACACCGGCCAGGAGGCCAAGTACTACGGCGCGCACGCGATCTACAGCGACGACGGCGGGGAGACCTGGCACATCGGCTTCGTGGACGACTCCCACGACGGCCACGCCAACGCCAACGAGTCCACGGCCGCCGAACTCCCGGACGGCCGCCTCTACTTCAGCGCCCGCGACCAGAACGGCACGAGCCTCGGCAACCGGCTGGATGCCTATTCCAGCGACGGTGGTCGGACCCTCGACCGCCCGTACGCCGTCCAGCCGACCCTCGACGACGTGCCGGTGGTCGAGGGCAGTGTCCTCCAACTGCGAGGCCCCGGCCGCCCGTTGCTGTTCTCCGGCCCGTCCGTGCCGACCGCCCGCCAGTCGATGGCGATCTGGCGCAGCACGGACGCCGGAGCCACCTTCACCAAGGCGCTGACGCTTTCTCAGCAGAAGGCCGCCTACTCCGACTTGGTGCAGGTGGGCTGGAACACCGTCGGCATCCTGTACGAGACCGGGGTGTCGGGGACGTACGACACCATCGAGTTCCGGCGGTTGCCGATCGACGAGCTCTAGAGCAGTCCGGCGGCGGCGAGGAACTTGCCCACCTGCTCCACTTCCCCCGCGGACAAGGGGACTTGGGGCTCCGCCGTCGCCGGGCAGTCGATCACCCCGCGCAGATGCAGCGCCGCCTTGAACGCCCCCAGCGCCGACGACCCGCCCCCCATCCGCGCCGGATCCCCGACCCGCACCATGCCGAACAGCGCGCACAGCCGCTCCTGTTCGGCCCGCGCCTGCTCCCAGTCCTCGTCCCGGCAGAGGCGGTCGAGGCGGACATAGCCGTCCGGGTCGACGTTGGCGAGACCGGGGACGGCTCCGTCGGCACCGAGCGCGAGCGCGGAGTCGACGACCAGTTCCGAGCCGGTCAGTACGCTGAAACCGGGGTGGTTGCGGGCGCCGGTGACGACCTCGCGGAAGGCGGCCAGGTCGCCGCTGGAGTCCTTGAGGCCCGCGAGTACGCCCTCGGCGGCCAACTCCAGGACCACGTCCGCCGGCAGCTTGGTGTGCACGGCGACGGGGATGTCGTAGGCGAGGACCGGGACCGGAGAAGCGGCCGCGACGAGCCGGAAGTGGCGGGCGATCTCGGCCGGGTGCGTGCGGGCGTAGAACGGCGCCGTCACGACCACCGCGTCCGCGCCCGCGGCCGTCACCGATGCCACATGGTCCAGCACCCTGGGCGTCGTCATGTCGATCACCCCGGCCAGCACGGGCAGTCGGCCCCCCACGTGGCTCACCACCGACTCCACCACCAGCCTCCGCTGCCCGTCCCGCAGATACGCGGCCTCCGACGACGAGCCGAGCACGAAGAGCGCGTTCACTCCGGCGCCGACCAGATGGTCGACCAGCCTGAGCAGCGAGGGGACGTCCACCTCGCGGTCCGGTGTCAGGGGCGTGCAGACGGGCGGGACGACACCGGTCAGCGGGGTGGGGAAGGGCATCAGGGCTCCCTGGGGTGACTCTGGTGGTTCTGCCGTACGAGGTCGCGGGTCGCGGCGTCCTCCTTCACAGGATGGTGGCAGCGGAAACGGTGACCGGGGTTCGACGCGGCCGAGAAGTCCGGCATCCGTTCGGCGCACACCTCGTCGGCCTTCCAGCATCGGGTACGGAACGGGCAGCCGCTGGGCGGGCGGGTCGCCGACGGGACCGGGCCGGTCAGGGGGATGGGCTCGATGGGGTTCAGCAGGCCGGGGGTCGCCGAGAAGAGAGCGCGGGTGTACGGGTGCCGGGCCCGGTCCGTGACGTCCGCGGCCGGGGACTCCTCGACGATCCGGCCCAGGTACATGGTGATCACCCGGTCGCTCATCCGCCGTACCGTCTGGATGTCGTGCGAGACGAACACCAGGGCCAGGCCCAGGCGTTCCTTCAGATCGAGGAGGAGGTTGAGGATCTGGGCGCGGACCGAGACGTCCAGCGCGCTGGTCGGTTCGTCGGCCACCACGAGGTCGGGGTCGAGTGCCAACGCCCGTGCGATCGCGACCCGTTGGCGTTGTCCGCCCGACAGCTGGCCGGGCAGTGCGTCGGTCAGTGCGCGCGGCAGACCGACCAGTGACATCAACTCCCGTACGCGCTCCTCGCGTTGTGCCTTCGAACCCCGGGCGTGCACATCCAGCGGGTCCCGCAGGATCAGCCGGACCGGCAGGCGGCGGTTCAGGGCCGTCGACGGGTCCTGGAAGATCATGCCGGTGCTGCTGCCGACGGCCGCCCGGCGTTCGGCGGGCGGCATCGACCACAGGTCACGGCCCCGGAAGGACACCGTGCCGGCACTGGGCCGCTGGATGCCGACCAGCACCTTCGCCAGCGTCGACTTGCCGCAGCCCGACTCACCGACGACGCCCACCGTCTCGCCGGGTGCGACGGCCAGGTCGGCGCCGGTCAGGGCGTACACCCGGTCCCGGGTGAACAGGCCGCCGCTGCGGGCCTTGTGGACGACATGGGCGTCGGACAGCTCGACGATCCCGGTCGCTTCCCGCCCCTCGACGCTCGTGGCGGTCATGTCACGGCCTCCGGCTCCGACGTCACGAGCTCGACCGCCGGATGGTGACAGGCCGCCGTGTGGGTGGGCGTGCCCAGCAGGTCCGGCGGGGTCGTCCGGCAGACGTCCGTCGCGAGCGGGCAGCGGTCGGCGAAGCGGCAGCCCGCCGGGAAGTCCGCGGGGGACGGGACGACGCCCTTGATCTGCGTCATCCGCTCCGCCGCCGACTCCAGGGACAGCACACTGCCCAGCAGCCCCCGTGTGTAGTGATGGGCCGGCGCCTCCACCAGGTCGGCGGTCACACCCGTCTCCACGATCTGCCCGCCGTACATCACCACCACCCGGTCGGTGACATCGGCGATCAGCGCCAGGTCGTGCGAGACGAGGATCAACGCGAACCCCAATTCCTCACGCAGTCTGAGCAGCAGCTCTATCACCTGCGCCTGCACCGTCACGTCCAGCGCGGTCGTCGGCTCATCGGCGACGATCAGCTTCGGGTCACGGGACAGGGCCATGGCGATCAGCACACGCTGCCGCTGCCCGCCGGAGAGCTCGTGCGGATAGCTGCGCAGGGTGCGCTCGGGATCGAGGCCGACCATGGTGAGGAGTTCGGCGGGGGTACGACGCCCTCCGCGCCGCACGAGCTGCTTCAGCTGGGCCCGGATGGTCATCGCCGGATTGAGCGAGGACAACGCGTCCTGGTAGACCATCGCCATCTCGTGCCCGAGAAGCCGCCGCCGGACGCGCATGGGTTCGGCGAGCAACTCCCGCTGACTGAAGCGGATCTGACCGGTGACCCGAGCCCCCTTCGGTTCCAGACCCATGACCGCCAGCGCGGTCAACGATTTACCGCAGCCCGACTCGCCCACCAGCCCGAGAACTTCACCGGCCCCCACCTCAAAGCTGATCCCGTCCACGATGTCGACACCGTTGTGCCGACCTTCGAACCCGATGGCGAGGTTCTCAACCGCTAGAACAGACGGTGCCGCACCCGCCCGACGACCTCCCGCCGCTCCCCCTTCCGCGCGCCGATCCCGCAGTCGTTGTGCCGCCTCCGCCAACCCGGGCAGCCGCAACACCTCCCCACTCCCAGGCTCCGCCGCCTCCAGCCGATCGTCTTCCTCCCGCACCCCCACCTCCCGGGCCGCCGGCGCGGCCCACGCGTCCGACACCCCTTCGGACAGGATGTTCAGCGACAGGACCGTCACCAGAATCAGCAGCCCGGGAAAGACGGTCGCCCACCAACCCCCCGTCAGCACCATGTTCTTGCCGTCCGCGATGACACTGCCCCACGACGGATCCGGCGGCCGCACCCCCGCCCCGATGAAGGAGAGCGACGCCTCGAACACGATCGCCTCGGCCACCTGCACGGTGCAGAACACCAGCACCGGAGCGGCACAGTTGACGGCGACGTGCCGCAGCACGATATGCGGCGTGCGCGCCCCGATCACCCGCTCCGCCGTCACATAGTCCTCGCCGTACTGGTCCAGCACGTTCGCCCGTACGACCCGTGCCACCGGCGGCGTGAACAGGAACGCGATCGCGCAGATCAGCACCGTGATCCCGCCCCCGAACACGGCCACCAGCACCGCGGCCAGCGCGATGCCCGGGAACGCCATCACCACGTCCAGGCAGCGCATCAACGTCTCGTCGACGCCCTTGCGGGAGGTCGCCGCGACCGCCCCGATGACCGCGCCGACCACGAGCGCGAGAGCGGTCGCGCCGAGCCCGATCGCCAGCGACCACCGAGCCCCGTACATCAGCCGGCTCAGGATGTCCCGGCCGAGGCTGTCCTGCCCCATCCAGTGCTCGGCGGACGGATGCCCGGTGCCGCCGACGGGCTGCTGCTGGTCGAGCGGGTCGTCCGGGGCGAGCAGCGGCGCGAACAGCGCCACCAGCACCACGACCGCCAGAAAGCACACGGCGGTCTTCGACAGCGGCGGCAGCCGGCGCCAGCCGCGCAGCCGGAGCCCCGGCCGGGAGAGCCGCTCGGTGAGGTCCTTGCGGGTGAACGTCATGACGCCTCCCTGAGGCGCGGGTTGACCAGCAGGTACAGGACGTCGATGACGAGGTTGACGACGACGAACCCGGTCGCGGTCGTCAGGACGACACCTTGGACCACGGCCGGGTCGCCGTTCTGCACGGCGTCGATCATCAGCTTGCCCATGCCGGGCAGGGAGAAGATCGTCTCGATGACGACCGCGCCGCCGAGCAGATAGCCCACGCGCAGGCCCAGCACGGTCAGCGGGTTCATGAGGGCGTTGCGCAGGACGTTCCGGCCCACGACCACCCGGGGTGGCAGTCCGCTGCCGATCGCCGTACGGACGTAGTCCTTGTCCAGCTCCTCGACCACGGACGTGCGTACGATACGGGTGAGTTGGGCCGCCACCGGGAGCGACAGCGCGAGCGCGGGCAGGGTCATCGTCTTCAGCCAGCCGGTGAGGGAGTCGGCCGGGTTGATGTAGCCGCCGGTCGGGAACCAGCCCTGGTCGACCGCCAGGTACTGGATCATCAGCAGCGCCAGCCAGAAGCCGGGGGCGGCGACTCCGGTGAGGGAGACGACACGGATGACCTGGTCGGGGACGCGGTCGCGGTGGATGGCCGCCGTGACCCCGAGGACGAGCGACACGACCACCGCGATCCCCAGGCCCAGGAAGGTGAGTTGGAGGGTCAGTGGAAGCGCGGTGGTGACCTGGTCGACGACCGGGGCACGGGTCAGGGCGCTGGTGCCCATGTCACCGTGGAGCAGGTCGCCGACGAAGTGGACGTAGCGGACGGGCAGCGGGTCCAGCAGGCCGTTCTGCTCGCGGAAGTCGTGCAGTTGCCGAGGTGTCGGGTTCTGGCCCTGGAAGAACGCGGACGCCGGGTCGACGTCCGAGAACCGCATCACCAGGAACACGAACAGCACGATGCCGAGCATCAGCGGCACGAGCAGGGCGATGCGGCGGAGCAGGATCCGGACGACGGCGGTCATGCGGTCAGGCCCATTTCGCCTGGAGGAGGTTGATGCCGGGGTACGGCTGCGCCCTTATCCCCGTCAGCTTCTTCGGGTCCCAGGCGGTCATCAGTTCGCTGTGCACGACCGGGTAGAGCACCGCCTGTTCGGCGACGACGTCGATGTAGTCCTGGATCATCGCCTTCTTCCGCGTCGGGTCGACCTCCTGGGTGGCCCGGTCCATGTCCTTGAAGAGCTGCTTGGCGACGGCGTTGTCGGCCCAACGGGTGTAGCCCATCCAGAGGTTGGTGGGGCCGTAGTTGTAGTGCATGATCAGGTCGGCGTCGAGGCCGAACTGGTTGGGGTTCGAGGCGGCCGCGACGACCTGGTAGTCCTGCTTCTGGTCCATCTTGGTGAAGACCGCGGTCGTCTCCTGCGGGGAGAGCGTCGTCGGCACGCCGATCGCGTCCCACGACGCCTTGATGGTCGGCAGGCAGTCGACGATCCAACTCACGTTCACCGCAAGGATGTTGATCTTCAAGCCCTTGACGCCGGCGGCCTTCAGGAGCGCCTTCGCCTTCTCGGGGTCGTAGTCGTAGACGGTCTTCGCGCGCCGGTAGGACGGGTTGCTCTCGTTGAGGAACGAGGACGACGGCCTGCCGTGGCCCTTCAGCGCCACCTCCACCATCTTCCCGGTGTCGATGGCGTAGTGCAGCGCCTGTCGCACCCGTACGTCGTCGAAGGGCTTGTGCTTGGTGTTGAACATCAGGAACAGGTTGTTCATCCCGGCTCCGCCGGCCACCGTCAGCCCGCCGCTGCGGAGCTGCTGGATGTTGGCGTACGGGATGTTGTCGGAGATCTGCGCGCCCGCGCTGGAGCCGGAGATCCGGGCGACGCGCGGGGCCGCGTCCACGATCGTCAGCCAGTTCATCTTCTTGAAGGCCGGCGGGCGCGGGCCGTTGTAGTCGTCGAAGGCCGCGAAGGTGGTGTTGGACTTGGGGTGGTGCGCGGTCTGCCGGTACGGCCCCGAGCCGACCGCCAACCCCGCGATGGCCTTGTCCCAGGCGCCCGGCGCGGAGAAGACGTGCTTCGGCATGATCTTGGCGAGGGTGAGCCGCGCAAGCCCTTCCGGGAAGGGGAACTTGAGCACCAGCTCGACGTTCTGCGCGTCGATCTTCCGGACTTCCCTGAGCCAGCTCGCGAAGAAGCCCTTGGCGAGGGTCTGGGTCTTCGGGTCGAGGATGCGGTCGAAGACGAAGACCACGTCGTCGGCGGTCACGGGTTTCCCGTCGTGGAACGTGGCTCCGGCCCGCAGCGTGAACTTCCAGGTGGTGGCGTTGGCGTCCTTCGGCACGGCGGTCGCGAGCGCCGCGTACGGCTCGCGGGAGATCGGGTCGGTGTCGAGGAGCCCCTCGTAGATGTGGTTGTTGGCGGCCATGCAGAAGGCGGACGCGGTCTGCGTGGGATCCCACGAGCCGTCGTTGCCGTAGCCGATCACGGCGGTCAGCGTGCGGTCCTTGCCGCCCCCGTTCCCGGTGTCGTTGGTGGACTGGGGCCCCGACGAGCAGGCCGACAGCGACGCGGAGACGGCGGCGGCCGCACCCAGCGCGCCGGTGTGCTTCAGGAAGGTCCGGCGGTGCACGGTTCCTCCAACGGTGAGGAGATATGACCAACGGCTGAGGAGATACGACGTCCTACGTCCTGTCGTCAGGCGCGACCATAGGAGGGGTGCCGGGGGTGGTCAAGACAGCGCACACGAATGGCGTAGCCGTCAGAGGTCGGACCAATGACGCTGTGAAATGGCGGGAGTTGGCGCACGTCAGTGCCGGACATGGGACGTAGGACGTCCGGCGCGCGTACGATGCCGCGCATGGCCGAGGAGCCCAGGAACAGCCGGATCCAGCGCGAGGTCATGCAGCTCATCCTCGACCGGCGGCTCGCCCCGGGTGCCCCGCTGCCCACCGAGGCCGAGCTGATGGAGGACCTCGGCGTCAGCCGCAACTCCGTGCGCGAGGCCCTCAAGGCGCTCCAGGCCCTCGACATCGTGGAGATCAGACACGGCTACGGCACCTATGTCGGCCAGGCCTCCCTCACCCCGCTCGTCGACGGGCTGACCTTCCGCACCCTCGCCCGGCACGACGACGACACCGGTGCGCTCGCGGAGATCCTCCAGGTGCGGGAGGTGCTGGAGGAGGGGCTGATCCGGCGGGTGGCGAGCTCGGTCGCCGAGGCGGAGCTGGACGCGCTGGAGGCGATCGTGTCCCGGATGGAGGCGGCGGTCCTGGCCGACCGCCCCTTCCCGGAACTCGACCGCGAGTTCCACGAGTTGCTCTACGCCTCCCTCGGCAACGCGCTCGTGCCCCAGCTCCTTGCCGCCTTCTGGACCGTGTTCCGCAGAGTCGCCGGCGCCCGCGGCTGGACCGACGACCCGGCACCGGAGGTGACGGTCCGCCGTCACCGGGACATCGTCACGGCCCTGCGGGCGAGGGACGCCGAGCGCGCCCAGCGTGCGATGACGCACCACTTCCGGGGCATCGAGGCCCGTACCCTGACCCGATGACGGACACCTGGCGGGCCACGGACCCGGGGGTGCTGCGACTGCCGTCCGGACGGCTGGTCCGGGGCCGCGGCCTACGCCACCCCCTCGACCCCACGGCGCCCACACCCTCGTACGCCCTCTACCTCCTCGGCAGGCAACCCCCGCCCATGGACTGGGAGTTCACCTGGGTCCGCTGGCCCGACTTCCGGCTTCCCGCCGACCGTCCGGCCGCCCGCGCCGCCCTGACCCAGGCCTGGGAGCGAGCCACGGCCGAGCGGGTCGAGGTGGCCTGTGGAGGCGGGCGCGGGCGGACCGGGACGGCGCTGGCGTGCATCGCGGTCCTGGACGGTGTACCGGCCGGGGAGGCGGTGGAGTTCGTACGGCGGCACTACGACCGGCGTGCGGTGGAGACGCCGTGGCAGAAGGCGTACGTGCGCCGGTTCTAGGCGAGTGTTCCGGCCACCACGGTCGCCGCGCTCACTCGCAGTGGACGTCGTGGTCGGGCCGCTCGCCGGTCGCCAGGAAGCGGGACACGGTCTCGTCGCCGCACCGGGTGCCGTTGGCGAGGTAGGCATCGTGGCCGGTGGAGTCGTTGGTGACCATGACGGCGCGCCGGCCGAAGGCCTCGCGCATCCTGCGGGCGCTGCTGAGCGGGGTGGCCACGTCGCGCTCGTCCTGGATGAGCAGGACGTTCGACGGTCCCCGGTCGGTGATCCGCACCGGCGCCTGCTCCGGCCGCCACGGCCAGGCGGCGCACACCATGGCGTTACGGGGCATGCCGGCGGTCAGCGGATACTTGGCGCGGCTCTCCGCAACGCCCTTCTCGTAGACGGCGGTTGACCGTGGCCAGGCGACGTCGTTGCAGATGGTGCCGACGGCGACGGCGGTGAGGTTCTGCATCGCCGAGTCCGGCGGGGAGGCGGGCGCGGGCGGGACGGTACCCTTCCGGGCGGCCAGGATCAGCTGGGCCAGGGCCGGGTAGTCGTCGGGGTCGTAGAAGCTGTTCAGCATGGTCTGGCGCAGCACGTTGCCGTTCAGCTCCTCCGGATTGGCGCCGGGCCAGGGGATCGGCTCTCGGTCGAGCCGGGCGGCGAGCCGCAGGAACAGCGGACGCACCTCGGCCGCGGAGTTCGCCAGACGGTACGGATTGCCGGGCGCGGACGCCCACTTGGCGAACTCCGGGAAGGTGTCCTCGACGCCGGTCTCGTGCGCCTCCAGCCACGCACGCTCCGCCCGGACCGGGTCGGGGTTGCCGTTGCTGTCCAGCACGATGCGGTCGGTGCGCTGCGGGAAGAGCTGGGCGTAGACCGCGCCGACATACGTCCCGTACGAGACACCCCACGCCGAGATCCTCCGCTCCCCGAGGGCGGCCCGGATGCGGTCGACGTCACGGGCGTTGTCGACCGTGCTGATGTGCCGGATCAGCTCGCCGCCCGTGCGGGCGCAGGCGTCGGAGATGCGCCGAGCCGTGGTCATGTTCCCGGTGACGGAGCCGTCGGCGGCGGGCCAGGGGCGCAGGGCCGTCAGGGCGAGGTCGGCATGGTCCAGCCCACACGTCACAGGCGTGGAGGGCGCGTTGCCGCGCGGGGCGTACCCGATCAGGTCGTAGGTGTCCCGCACCTCCTGTGGCAGCCTCTGCCCCTTGCCCGAGGGGTCGTTCAGGCTGGTGCCCCCGGGCCCGCCCGGGATGAGCAGCAGGGCGCCCCGGCGGGCGGACGGCTTCTCGGCGGGGATACGGGAGACGGCCAGGTCGATCTTCGGGCCGCCGGGGCGGGCGTAGTCCAGGGGGACTTGGAGGGTGGCGCACTGCTGGCGGGGGTCGAGGCCGGTGCCGGTGCACTTGCTCCATCTCGGTGATGTGTCCGCGGCGGACGCGGTCAGCGGTGTGACGGCGCCGAAGACGACGGCGGAGGCGGCGGCGATCAGGGCTGCGCTCTTCGTGATCTCCTTCATGAAACATGAGCCTCCCGGACGCGTCCCGCGCTTCCCATCCGGCCAACTGCCCTGTACCTGCGGGGGATTACCCCCGCCCCACCCCCGGGTTTCTCATACGTCCCGCCGGTCCACGACCACCACCGCCGGGGTGACGAAGGACGGCGGGAGCAGCCCGGGGTGGACGGCATAGAGGCCCCCGCATCACATCCACCGACAGGGCCACCCCGGGTGATCGTCGTGACCACCCGGGGCGCTGCGGGCCGGTGCGGACGACATCATCGCGGCCGTCCGGGTGGTGGCGGCCGGTGACGCCCTGACCGCCCCGAGCGTCACCCGCCGCCTCGCCCACGACTTCGCCACCCGCCCCGAACCCCACGGAAGGAGCAGCGAGTCGAAGGGCATCACCGACCGGGACCGCGAGGTCCTGACCCTGGTCGCCACCGGCCTGTCCCACACCGAGATCGCGGCCGAGGTGTGGATCAGCGTACGAGGCAGGGCCGGTGTCCCCCTGACCCGCACCCCCGACTCACAGTCCCAGTGTCATGACCAGCCGGTCCTCCCCGGGCCCGAGGTAGTCCTTGCGTGCCCCTCCCTCGACCGAGAAGCCCAGCGACCGGTACAGCGAGATCGCGGCCGCGTTCGTCGGTTCCACCGTCAGATGGACCCGGTGGACCCCCTCGGCGCGCACCCGGCGCAGCGCCTCGACCATCAGCCGGCGGCCCAGCCCGAGTCCGCGCAGGTCGGGGGTGACGGCGAGGCTCATGCCCCAGCACACGTACCGGTCCGAGGTGGTGACGAACAGGACGTAGCCGTGCAGGCTCTCGCCGTCGTCGAGGACGAGGAAGCGGTCGCCGTGGACGTCGTAGAGCTGACGCAGTACGAAGTAGGGGTACGGCTCCTCGGGGAAGGTCTCGCTGTCGATGCGATGGAGCTCGGGGAGATCGGCCTCGACGACGCCCCTCACCGTCAGTGGGCGATCGGCGCGGCCGACCATGGAAGGAAAACGTTTCTCTGGAAGAGCCGTCATACCGCCCCCTGCGGGATGGGAGTCAAGGGCGCGTTGACACCCGTACGGGTGATACGGGCGAGACGCGTGGTGTCTGCCTTTCTGGTGTGTTCGGCAGAGTTCCGACCATCTTGAGCCGGACAATCCGACCGTTCAAGGCCGGATCAGGTCGCACGAATGCATTCGCCACGATGCGCCCCCAGTGCGCCCCGGTGACCGTCCGCGCCTGACGTAATTGCTTCGCAACATTGACCTGAGGGGGATCCGGAGGGCCTCCGGTGTTGGTACCGTAGGTAAATGACCTTGAGATCGTCGGGGGATGCGTCGGGGGTGTCCGGGTGAAGAATGCGGACGCGCCCTGGAGTTCATTCGACCCGATCGCCTACGTTGATCACAACTACCGCGTCTTACAGGCAGAGGACGCGGAGATCCTGAATATCGTTCGGGATCACTTCGGCGGTCATTTCCGGAAGCAGGGCTTCGGGCCGGTTTACGGCATCGACGTCGGCGCCGGGGCGAATCTCTATCCCGCGCTCTCCATGATGCCGTGGTGCGACGAGATCACTCTTTTCGAGCACTCGTCCGCGAACGTGGCGTACCTCAGGAGCCAGGTCGACTCCTACGGCGGCAATTGGGACAAGTTCTGGGACGCCCTGCGCGGGCACGAGGCGTACAACTCCCTTGATTTCGACCCCCGCGAGCGGTTCCGCAAGGTCGTCAAGGTCGAGCGGGGCAACATCTTCGATCTGTCGGCCTTCGGCGGGCCGTGGTCCGTCGGGACGATGTTCTTCGTCGCCGAGTCGATGACCACCTCTCACCAGGAGTTCGACCGGGGCGTCGAGTGCTTCATGCGCGCCCTGGCTCCCGGGGCCCCCTTCGTCGCCGCCTTCATGGAGCACTCAAAGGGCTATCACGTCGGGGACGAGTTCTTCCCGGCCTGTGACGTGGGACAGTCCGAGATCCATGCGAGTCTCGAACCATTCGCGGGCGACTTCACGGTGCAGCGGCTCAAGTCCGCGGCAGGTGTGCGCGACGGGTATTCGGGAATGATCCTTGCCTACGGATGGCGACAGAATACGGACGCGGACATTCCGACCGCCTGAGTCTTCACAAAAGAAGAGGGACATTCCTCAAGTGACGGCAATGCGGCCTGTGTGAGGGGCATGGGATGCAGATCAAGCCACGCCAGCATCTGCTGGACATCTGGCAGGCCATCGCCCGCCACTCCTTCAAGGGGGAGCAGTGGGCCTGGGGCGAGTGGGGCGGTAAGAGCAGCGTCGCGGATGCCGAGCGGCTGCTCTGCCTGCTGTACCCGGCCACGGAGATCCCGGCGTTCCGGCTGGACGACCCGGACACCACACAGGGGGACGTCCAGCAGGCCCTGAGGAAGGCCGGCGGGCGGCTCGACCTCCCGGCCAACCTCGTCAAGGCCGCGTCCGAGTTCATGACCACCCACACCGGCGAGGACAAGAGGCCCACCTTTGCCGGGGGGTACTACTTCGGATCCGCGGACAAGACCGAGGAGGTCACCGAGGAACAGCGCCAACTCGGCGTGGTCGACTCGTTCTCCATGTCGATCACCTTATGTCTGGCCACCCTCGGCTTCCTCAAGATCTACGAGACCAGGACCAGACGCACCGACATCCAGGAGACGATCGCCGAGCTGCGGACGGCAACCAGCAACCGGCTGACCGCCGCCATGGTGAGCATGCTGCGCTCCTTCACCGTCAACGCCTTCGACACCGACTCCCCGCAGGGCCGCAACCTGTGTGAACTCCTCGGCCAGGGACGCCTGTCGCAGCGTCAGGTGCTGACCAAGTTCCAGAACCGTTTCCGCGCCCTGCGCGCCGCGATCGTCGAGAGCGTGTCCCTCGGTATCGACGTCCAGGTGGGGCTCAAGGACGAGAACCAGCTCTTCGAGTGCGGCTGGGCGTGGAGCCTGGTGAAGGACGCCCCCGAGGTCGTGACCGACGAACCCGTCGGACCGCAGCCCGACGGCGTCGCCGACGCGGTGCCGTACCTGTACTTCACCGTGGTCGCCCTCGACGGCATCCAGGACCTGTTCTCGGACCGCACGCTGACCCTGGGCCTGCTCAACGTCGAACAGCAGAAGCTCGCCGAGGCGCTCCGGCTGCGCTGGGAGCTGACCCAGCAGTACTGGTCCGGCATCGCCCGCTTCGACCCCGACCGCTGGCCCCTGGAGGACATTCCCTGGCGTACGACGGGACAGCAGCTGGAGTCCGAGTACTTCTCCCTCTCCGTCGCCGCCATCCTCGTCCACGACCTGATGCGCCGCCGGGCCACCGACGACGACCTGGCCCGCACCGTCACCGTCATGGAACGCCTCGCCGAACGCGGCCGTGTCACCAGCCGGATGACGCGCGACGACCGCACGGTCTACGAACTGCACAACGCGGGCGTCAAACTGCCGCTGCAGGGCAGCGAGCGGCTGGGCCCGCCGATGACGTGGTCCCTGCACGACTTCTCGGCGCAGCTGCTGAAGCGGACCGTCCAACTGCGCGCGCTCTCGCGCAACCTCGCATCGCACGACCGGCTGCTCAGTCTCGCCGAGGACGTCTTCGACCACATGTGGCGCCGCCGCATCCGGGAGGGCGAGGGCACCGGCCTGTGGGACTACGTCCACGCCGCCTATCCCGAGGCCGAGATCGTCCCCCGCCGGGTGCCGGTGTCGTGGAACATCACCGAGCGGGTCGCCGAAGTGATGGTCCAGGTCCACCAGATGTACCGGCAGCCACCGGTCCGCAGCCTCGAACTCACCGAACTGGCAGGCGCGTTGCTCAGCGAGTCCGCCCACCTTCTGGGCAACGAACAGATGGAACCCGCCCCCACCGACGACGGCCGGCACGGGATGCAACTGAGGAACATCGAGGTCAAGCTGCGCCGCGCCCGCAGCCTCCTGGACCAACAGCCCGGCACGTCCTACGCGTTGGCGCTGGACGTACTGGGACAGCTCGACGCGCTCACCCGGGCCCGCGAAGCCGCGGACCAGGGACGGTGACACCGTGCTGATCTTCGCCGCCTCCGACAAGGGGGGCACGGGCCGCTCCGTCACCAGCGCCAACCTGGCCTACCACCGGGCGCTGGCCGGGGACGACGTCTGCTACCTGGACTTCGACTTCGGCTCGCCCACCGCCTCGGCCGTCTTCGACGTGGCCGACGCCTGCCGGGCGGTCGAGGACAGCGGCCTGCACTCCTATCTCACCGGGCACGTCGGCGAGCCGGAACGCATAGACATCTGGGCCCGGACCGAGCACCAGGTGCTGCGCGACCCGCCGCCCGGCTGCGGCCGTCTGGTGCTGCTGCCCGGTGACGTCAGCGGCGGCGAGTTCGCCACCAACGGCGAGCACGTGCGGCTCTGCGTCGACCTGCTGATGAAGCTCTCCTACGAGTTCGAGCTGGTCGTCGTCGATCTCAGCGCCGGCCGCTCGTACGCCGTCGACATGGTCCTGGAGGCCACCGCGCAGCCCGAGATGAGCGAGATCACCGCCCGCTGGCTGGTCTTCCACCGCTGGACCCGCCAGCATGTGGCGGCCGCGGCGAGCCTGGTCTTCGGCGAGCGCGGCATCGTCGCCGCCGGTGCGGCCCGCGGCCATGACGAGGAGGCGCTGCGCGGCGCCATCCGCTTCGTCCGGGCCGCCGTACCCGATCCCGAGTCACCGCTGTGGTCGCAGGTCTCGCCCACCCAGTCGGCGTGGCTGCGCAAGGCCGACGACGACCTCAAGCAGCTCGCCTCCACCGCCGGCATCGGCTACAGCCAGGTCCTGGGCTCCATCCCCCTCGAACCGGTCCTGCAGTGGCGGGAGCAGCTCATCACCGACGAGGACGTGCTCGACAGCCAGATCGCCAACCGGGAGACCTGGGAGGCGCTGAGCCGGCTCGCCGCCCGGCTCACCGACGACAAGAGCTGGGAGCCGGCGTGACCGAGGCCGTGTTCCGGGAGACCACCGCGGAGCCGCACACCAGGTCCGTGCAACTGTCCCATCTCTCCCTGGAGTTGGGCCATCTCTACATGGAGGACTTCGAGGCGGGCCCGGAGCGGCTGCGCGAGCACTTCGCCGAGGTGCGGCTCTGGGTGGAGGCCGCCCGCGCCTCCGCCGCCCGTCGCACCGGAGGCAAGCGCGCCCGCATCAGCACCTGCTTCCTGATCGACGACTACTTCACCCGCTTCTCCACCCCGGCCGAACTCGTCCCGCTGGTGCTGAAGGAGGCCGAGAAGGCGGGCCTGGTCATCGACTACCTGGCCCGTGAGTCGGGCTGCGCGGTCGCCGGCCGGATCGAGATCGCCGAGTCCGTCATGCACCGTCTGGTCGAGTCGCCGCCACCGGGCAGCGACGGCTCCCGGCCGCCCGTCGGCCAGACCGGCTGGCTCGCCAACGGCCGGCGCACGCCCGCCGCCGGACGCGCCGCCCTCGGCGAGGTCAAGGACTGGCAGCCGCCCCAGGAGACCGCGGCCCGCAACCACTCCGTCTTCATGGACGTCGAACTCTGGTCCGAGCAGGACGGACGGCGGCTGTGGTCCTGCCCGTTCCTGGCCGCCGTATGGCAGCTGGCCCGGCTCGGACTGTTACGGCACCTCGGCGAGCCGGTGCTGACCCCGCACCCCTGGAACGGCGAGGACTTCCCGCACGAATGGGACCGGCTGCCGCCCCTGCTCCAGCTCACCCCGCAGGCCGCCGCCTTCAGCGCCTACCGCACCTGCACGCTGATGCCCAACCGCTTCCTGGCCGTCGAGGACGCCGTGCGGCTCATCCTCGACCAGATCCAGGTCGACGCCGGGGCGCTGGCGCAGGTCGCCGAGCGCTCGGCCCGGGAGGGGCTCGCCGTCCCGGAAGCGGTCGCCCAGCGCGCCACCTACGTCTTCTACGAGGAGCCGGTCAACGCGCCCTCCATCGAGGGGACCTGACATGACGACGGCTCCCGGACAGCCCGCCCGCCCGGTCCTCGCCTGTGGTGAGGTGCGGACCTGTCTGCTGCCGTCCTTCCAGGCGCTGGACGGCCGGGCCGCCGCCCAACTGCTCAGGCTGCGCGCCGACGAACAGGTGCGCGTCTCCGAACGGCCCAATCTGTACGCCCTGTCCCCCGAGGTCCTGACCGGAGTGGACTGCCGGCTGCCCACCTCCAACGGCGCCAAGGTCCGCGCCGTCGGCACGGTGGCCGCCCGTGCGACGCTCACCGAAGGCCGTCTGCTGCAGTCCACCGCGTACTTCAGCGCGCCGGCCGCGGGCCCCGACGTCCGCCGCCCCTGGGGGCACTATCTGGTGCGGCCCGGTGTGGTCGAACCCTTCGGCAAACTGCCCGAACAGCCCACCACGGAGGGCGTGCTGCGCGGTCCGGGCCGGGACGAGCTCGACCTCGGGGCGATCGCCGAGTCCCTGCTGACGCGACTCCTGCGCCATCCGCTCCTGGATCGCAAGGTCCCCTTCAAGTCCCGCCGTACCCAGCTGCGTTGGGTCGCCCACCGGATCCCCGAGGGCGAGCGGGCGGAACTGACGCGGTTCACGCTGGCCGAGGACGGGCTGCGGACCGTGCGGCTGAGGCTGCCCGCGGACACACCGGTCGCCGCGGCCGCGGGTCTGTGCGAGGATCTCGCGCTCCACGACTGGCTTTTGACGACGGTGGTGCACATGCTGGACAGCAGTCGGCTCGCCGCGGCGGACGGGCCCGCCGCGGTCCTGGCACTGCGCCCGGCAGTCGACCATCTGCTGCATCTGTGGATGCCGCACGCGCGAGTGGACCGCTCACTGGTCCACCTGTGGGAAGTGCTGGAACGGGAACCGGGGTTCACCCGCCAATGGCGGAACCTGGTCCAGCGCATCCGGGACCAACTGGCCGTCCAGGCCATACCACTGCTGCACCAGGCGTTGAGCACGAGCTGAGGGCGGCACCAACCACATTCCTGACGGGGGAGTCGGATGAGCGGAGCGTCATTAGGCACGGGGGACACCGGAGCGGTACTGCCGCGGCAGGGCATACCCAAGCTGTTCTGGAAGATCCTCATCACCGCGTCGGCGGCGGGCGGCGCCTTCCTGCTGACCATCCTGTTGAACGGCGACAACAACGACATCTGGCAGTGGGTGGCGTCCATCGTCCTCGGCAGTGCCACGCTGATCGTGCAGTACCTCGTGGACTTCGGGGAGCGCCTGGAGGTCGTCGAGGAGAGCCAGCGCCGGCACATCGACGACATGAAGCAGAGCCTGGCCAACCACCACGCGGAGATGCGTACGGCGGTCGACCAGAGCTTCGCCAAGATCAACGAGGCGACGGAGCTGTTCAGCAAGGTGGACGGCTCCGTGCTCCGCTCCGAGGAGGTGACCCGGCTGGTCAAGGCGTACACCCAGGTCGGTGACGAGGCGCCGGGGATCGTCAAGAGCTTCGCCGAGGAGGAGCTGAAGCGTCTCGCGGAGCTGATGGAGGACCTCATCAGCGGCCGGGCGGACTCCGGGTTCGAGAACCACGAGTGGCTGATCGACCTCGCCCTGTGCGTCAAGAAGACGCTCTACGCCACCAGTACGACCGTCGACCGGGACTTCTGGGCCAGCGAGCCGGCGAAGCGGTATCTGGCCGCGCAGGAGAAGGCCATCAAGATCCGGGGCGTGGAGATCCGGCGGCTGTTCCTCGTGGACGAGCCGGAACAGGTCACCGACGCCCTCAGACAACTCTGCGCACGACAGATCAGGCACGGCATCGACGCGCGTATCGGCGTGCAGTCCCAGCTGGATCCGGGCGGCACGGTGATGGACTTCATCATCTTCGACGGGGAGCTGTGCTACGAGACCCGGCCGGACAACCATGTCAGGCCGGACATGACGATGCTGCGGATGAAACGCGAACACGTCGAGGACCGCGTCAGCCAGTTCAACGAACTGTGGGCGGCGACAGAACCCGAACCCGAGCCCGAACCGGAGTCGGGAACCGTGCGCCGTCGGCTGCGCCGGGTCGCCGAGTAGAAGTAATCCGTATACCGCTCGAAAATACCGTCGGTTTACAGGAACTCGTCCATGGCCGACCCCTCCTGACCTGCGCCGTACTTGCAGAGCACAGACTCCTGCCGAGTGTAGGGGCCGTACGTCACCCCGTTCCGGAAAAGCGTGAAACCCAAAAAGAAAGGGGAGCACGCTTGGGTCGGAATAGGCGTACCGCCACTCGGAATTGTGCACTGCTTTCGTTACGGTCGTTAAGGAGGGGAAATGAAGTCCCCGAAACCCCCTGTCGGCACTCATGTCGTGGACCTCCGCACCGGAAAGGTCGGCATCGTCATGGGCCACGAGGGACCGTACGTCCAACTGCGACCGTACGGCGGAGGCAGGGAGTGGGACGTGGAGCCCGGTGCCGTGCGGGGCGCCACCCAGGCCGAGCGGCTCAGCGCGGCGACGGCGTATGCCAACGCCCGCAGCAGGGGTGAAGTTCCTTGACGCGGGACGTGGGTAGGGTGCGGGCCCATGGGTCTGTGGAGCATACGGAGCTGGTCGAAGTCGAGGTCGAAGGCGCGTGCCGCCGAGCGCTACCCCACGCCGCTCACCACGCACCAGCTGTGGATGGTGTCCCTGAGCGCGCCGGTGAGCCGTGACCGCGACGCCTCCCGCACCACCCTCTACCCCTTCATCCGCCTCGACGACGACCGCGCCCGGAGCTGGCTGGCCGACCAGTGGGAGATCACCTCGCGCGAACGGCTGACCCGCCGGCTCGACGAACTCGCCCGCAGCGGCTACCGCGCCCGCGCCCAGCGGCTCCTCGGTGTCGCCCCGCTCGCCTGGGACGCCGCCCTGTACGTCGACATCGCGCGGCGCGGTTTCGCGTGCGGGCTGATCAGCGAGGCCGACGCGTGGACCGCGCTGAAGAACATCGTGCCGGCGGTCGCGGGGACGTACGCCTCCTGGCAGGAGTACGCCGACCACTACCTGCTGGGCCGCAAGGTGTGGCGGGACGGGCTCGCGGGCGCGCGGGGCGACGAGGACGCCTCCCTCCCCGCCCCGCAGGCCGCCGCCGACGCCCACCTTCGCGCCCTCCTGGACCCGGCCAACCGCTCCAGCCCCTGGAACCTCGCCCCCTGGGACACCATCAGTCACCCCGACCGCACCCGCTGACCCCGCCCGTACGCGAGAATGGCCCCATGAGCCTGTTCCGCGCCGCCGGCATCGTGCCGCACACCCACTCGGGGGGCGATGCGCGATGAGTCTGTCCAGGGATGACGGCGTCGTCCTGCGGACCCGGAGGCTCGGCGAGGCGGACCGCATCATGCTGTGTTCGCCCCGGGGTGGCTGGGTCCGATGGCCGTTGCGCGGTGGGTCGGGCCTCTGGCTGGAACCTCGTGGGGGCGTGCGGTGAGTCTGTTTCGTGATGACGGGGTTGTTCTGCGGGCCCGGAGGCTCGGGGAGGTGGACCGCCTGGTGCGGTGTTCGCCCGGGGGTGGGTGGGTCCGATGGCCGTTGCGCGGTGGGTCGGGCCTCTGGCCGGAACCTCGTGGGGGCGTGCGGTGAGTCTGTTTCGTGATGACGGGGTTGTTCTGCGGGCCCGGAGGCTCGGGGAGGTGGACCGCCTGGTGCGGTGTTCGCCCGGGGGTGGGTGGGTCCGATGGCCGTTGCGCGGTGGGTCGGGCCTCTGGCCGGAACCTCGTGGGGGCGTGCGATGAGTCTGTTTCGTGATGACGGGGTTGTTCTGCGGACCCAGAAGCTCGGGGAAGCGGACCGCATCATCACGCTGCTCACTCGGGGGCACGGGCGGGTGCGGGCCGTGGCTCGTGGGGTGCGGCGGACCAAGTCGAAGTTCGGGGCACGGCTGGAGCCCTTCTCCCATGTCGACGTGCAGTTCTTCGCCAAGGGGAGCGAGCTGGTCGGGCGTGGGCTGCCGTTGTGCACGCAGAGCGAGACCATCGCGCCGTACGGCGGCGGGATCGTGACGGACTACGCGCGGTACACCGCCGGTACCGCCATGCTGGAGACCGCCGAGCGGTTCACCGATCACGAGGGCGAGCCCGCGGTGCAGCAGTATCTGCTGCTCGTGGGGGCACTGAGGACCCTGGCCCGCGGTGAGCACGCTCCCCACCTCGTCCTCGACGCCTTCCTCCTCCGCTCGCTCGCCGTCAACGGCTACGCCCCCACCTTCAGCGACTGCGCCAAGTGCGGCATGCCCGGCCCGAACCGCTTCTTCTCCGTCGCCTCCGGCGGCTCGGTCTGCGTGGACTGCCGGGTGCCCGGCAGCGTCGTACCGTCTCCGCAGACCCTGGAACTCCTCGCCGCGCTTCTTACGGGAGACTGGGAGAGCGCGGACGCGTGCGAGCCGCGGTACGTCCGGGAGGGGAGCGGGCTGGTCTCCGCCTACCTGCACTGGCACATGGAACGCGGGCTCCGCTCGCTGCGGTACGTAGAGAAGTCGTAGAAGAGGCAGAAGAGGAGACGAGGAGCGCATGGTTGTACGCGGGATCCTGGGGCGCCAGCGCCGCGAGTACAGGACGCCGGAGCCGCACCCGTCGGGGGCGCGTGCGCCGAAGCTTCCCGGCGAGCTGATCCCCAAGCATGTGGCGATCGTCATGGACGGCAACGGCCGGTGGGCGAAGGAGCGGGGCCTGCCGCGGACGGAAGGGCACAAGGTCGGCGCCGAGCGCGTGCTCGACGTGCTGCAGGGCGGCGTGGAGATGGGCGTGGGCGCGATCTCCCTCTACGCCTTCTCCACCGAGAACTGGAAGCGGTCGCCGGACGAGGTGCGCTTCCTGATGAACTTCAACCGCGACTTCATCCGCAAGACCCGCGACACCCTCGACGAGCTGGGCATCCGGGTGCGCTGGGTGGGCCGTATGCCCAAGCTGTGGCGGTCCGTGGCCAAGGAGCTCCAGGTCGCCCAGGAGCAGACCAAGGACAACGACAAGCTCACGCTGTACTTCTGCATGAACTACGGAGGCCGAGCCGAGATCGCGGATGCCGCGCAGGCCCTCGCCGAGGACGTGAAGGCCGGGCGGCTCGACCCGGCCAAGGTGAACGAGAAGACCTTCGCCAGGTACCTGTACTACCCGGACATGCCGGACGTCGACCTCTTCCTGCGCCCCAGCGGCGAGCAGCGCACCTCCAACTACCTGCTCTGGCAGAGCGCTTACGCCGAGATGGTCTTCCAGGATGTGCTGTGGCCGGACTTCGACCGGCGTGACCTGTGGCGGGCCTGCGTCGAGTTCGCCTCCCGCGACCGGCGGTTCGGCGGTGCGATCCCGAACGAGGAGCTGCTGGCGATGGAGGGCAAGTCCGAGGACGCGTAACAGCCACCCGGCATCCTCCCGGGGTTCACGAGGATCGCCGACGATCCGGCCATGAAGCGCGTCACCCCCGCTCTCGCCCTGTGCACCCTGCTGGTCACGGCCCTGCCCGCGCAGGCCGCCGACCAGCAGGTCGCGCACCGCGACAGCTACGGCACCAAGGCGCCGTACTCCCCCGAGCAGAACCCCCGCACCTACCAGAAGGCGCCCGCCGGCTTCACCCCCGTCTTCACGGAGAACGTCTCCCGGCACGGCTCCCGTTCCGCCACCGACAGCGAGGACGGGGACCTGATCCTCGCCCTCTGGGGCAAGGCGCGGGCGGCGGGCCGACTCACGCGCGAAGGCGAGGAGTTCGGCCCCAGGGTGCGGGCCCTGCAGGCCGCCATGGCCCAGGTCGGCTACGGCAACCTCAGCGGGCGCGGCAGGCAGGAGATGCGGGACACCGCGCGGCGGCTGGCCGACCGGCTGCCCTCCCTCTTCTCCGAGATCGCCGCGAAGGGCGAGAAGATCGACGTCGTCTCCTCCGGGCAGGGGCGTGCGATCGACAGCGGCAACGAGTTCACCGGCGCCCTCGCCGACGCCGACCCGGACCTGAAGCCGCTGATCGGCCCGGTCCGCACCGACAAGGACCTGCTGTACTTCCACAAGGCGGCGGGCGGGGCGGCGTACCGCGACTACGTAGCGAACGACCAGCGGCTCGCCGACACCCTGACGTCGATCACCGACCAGCCCAGGACCCAAGAGGCCGCGCGCGGCGTCCTGCGCCGCCTCTTCCGAGCCGACTTCGTGGCGGGGCTCGCCGACGCCGACCAGGTGGCCGCCGCGCAGGCCGTCTACAACCTGTACGCGATCGCGCCCGCGATGGTCGAGGAGAGCCCGGACGGGGCGGGCTGGGGCCTGGAGCGCTACCTCTCGCGCTCCGACGCCGCCTGGTTCGGCTACCTCTCCGACGTCGAGGACTTCTACGAGAAGGGTCCCGGCTTCTCGGACAGCGACATCACCTACAAGATGGCCGACGTCCTCCTCGACGACTTCTTCCACCAGGTCGAGGCGGAGAAGGCCGGCACCAGCACCCTCGGCGCCGAACTCCGCTTCACCCACGCCGAGGAGATCATCCCGCTGGCGGCGCTGATGCGGCTGCCGGGCAGCACGAAGGCGGCGACGCCGGGGCAGCCGTACACCTACGCGAACAACCCCTGGCGCGGCGCGGAGGTGGCACCGCTGGGCTCCAACATCCAGTGGGACGTCTACCGCAAGGGCGACCGCTACCTGGTCCGCATGCTCTACAACGAGAAGGAGACGGCGTTCAAGGCCGGCTGCACCCCGATCTCGAAGGGCAGCACGTTCTACGACCTGGCCGAGCTGGAGAAGTGCTTCGGGCGTAAGTGACGCGCGCGTGGCGGAAACGCGCCTGTACGATCCCGCCTCATGGTCATGGACATGGGGCGGGACGCCGAACAGGGCGTGGTCGAGCTGGCGTATCAGCCGGTCATGGGGGATTTCACGGGGGCGCTGCGGGAGCGCAACCGGGTGCGGCGGCGGGGGTGGATCCGGTACTGGTCCTTCGGTCTCGCGGCGCTCGCCTTCGTGCTGAAGGCGTCGCTCGCGGTGGCGGGGGGCGAGAAACCCGACTGGTTCCTGCTGATCTGGCTGCCCCTGGTCGCGTCGTTGCTGCTGCTCGCCCCCCGGCTCCAGGCTCGCGCCTTCCTCAAACTCGCCGTTCGCAACGGCGCCTGTCGCGCGACCGTGACGGACGCCGGGCTGACCATGACCACCGACAACAGCACGACGTCGGTCAAGTGGGCCGCGCAGCCCCGCTATCGGGAGACCAAGGACGCGTTCTTCACCTACAGCGACGACAAGAACGCCAGCTGCTTCACCGTGCTGCCCAAGCGCGGCCTGGCGGATCCGGCGGACGCGGACAGGCTGCGGGAGATCCTCGACCGCAATCTCACCCGCGTCTGAGCGCCGGCGTCAGGCACCGGCGGAGGCGCAGTCCGCGCACGTGCCGAAGATCTCCACCGTGTGGGCCACATTGACGTACCCGTGCTCCGCCGCGATCGCCTCCGCCCACTTCTCCACCGCGGGGCCCTCGACCTCGACCGCCTTGCCGCAGACGCGGCAGACCAGGTGGTGGTGGTGTTCGCCGGTGGAGCAGCGGCGGTAGACCGACTCGCCGTCGGAGGTGCGCAGGACGTCGACCTCGCCGGCGTCGGCGAGGGACTGGAGGGTGCGGTAGACCGTGGTGAGGCCGACCGAGTCGCCCTTGTGCTTGAGCATGTCGTGGAGCTCCTGCGCGCTGCGGAACTCGTCGACCTCGTCCAGGGCCGCCGCCACGGCGGCCCGCTGCCGGGTGGAACGGCCCTTCACGGGCGGTCCAGCGGTGGTCACCGGTTCCTCCTCTTTTCGGCTCGATCGCCTACGGGGCGCTTTGTGCCGGTGTCGAGCCCACGACACCGACGCGCCCCTTCGGCTCCCTCGCGCCTCTGCGTCTGCGCCTGCCGGGCCATTGTGCCAGCCCGGTCTGTGCGCGGTCAGACGCCGACCTTGCCGTCGGCCTCCCGGGCGGCCGGAATCGCGCACTCTGCGGGGTCCCCGGACGGGTGCGCGGCGGCTGCCGCCCGGGCCCGGCGCCGGGTCAGGGGAGCGGCGAGGGCGGTCAGCAGGACGAAGGCCGCGATCGTCAGCAGCACGATCGTCGCTCCGGGCGGGACGTCCTGGTAGTACGAGGTGACGGTGCCGCCGATGGTCACCGTGACGCCGATCGCGACGGCGATCGCGAAGGTCGCCACGAAGCTGCGGCCGAGCTGCTGGGCGGCGGCCACCGGTACGACCATGAGCGCGCTCACCAGCAGCAGGCCCACCACCCGCATGGCCACCGTCACCGTCACCGCCGCCGTGACGGCCGTCAGCAGGTTCAGCGCGCGCACGGGCAGGCCCGTCACCCGCGCGAACTCCTCGTCCTGGCTGACCGCGAACAGCTGCCGGCGCAGGCCGAGGGTGACCAGGACCACGAAGCCCGCGAGCAGGCAGATCGCCGTCACGTCGGACTCCGAGACGGTCGACAGCGAGCCGAAGAGGTACGACATCAGATTGGCGTTGGAGCCGCCGGGCGCGAGGTTGATGAACATCACGCCGCCGGCCATACCCCCGTAGAAGAGCATCGCGAGGGCGATGTCGCCGCGGGTGCGGCCGTACCAGCGGATCAGCTCCATGAGGATCGCGCCGAGCACGGAGACGGCCGTCGCCATCCACACCGGGGACGTGTTCAGCAGGAAGCCGAGGCCGACGCCCGTCATCGCCACATGGCCGATGCCGTCGCCCATCAGGGCCTGCCGGCGCTGCACGAGGTAGATGCCGATCGCCGGGGCCGTGACGCCGACGAGGACGGCGGCGAGCAGGGCCCGCTGCATGAAGGCGTAGTCGAGGAAGTCCATCAGCTCAGCAGTCCTGTCCGCACGGGCGCGTGCTCGTGGGGGTGTACGTGGTCGTGGCCTGGCAGGGCATGCTGGCCGACAGCTTGCGGGGGCGGGCCGTCGTGCAGGACGCAGCCGTCGCGCAGGACGACCGCGCGGGCGATCAGGGGCTCCAGCGGGCCCAGTTCATGGAGGACGAGCAGGACCGTCGTACCGGCCGCCACCTGCTCCCTGAGCGTCTGCGCGAGCACCTCCTGGCTGGCCAGGTCCACGCCCGCCATCGGCTCGTCCATGATCAGGAGTTCGGGTTCGGCCGCGAGGGCGCGGGCGATCAGGACGCGCTGGTGCTGGCCGCCCGACAACGCGTTCACCGAATCCTTCGCCCGGTCCGCCATGCCGACCAGCTCCAGGGCCTGGCGTACGGCCGCGTGGTCCGCCTTGCGCAGCACCCCGAAGCGGGCCCGGGACAGTCGGCCGGACGAGACGATCTCGGTGACGGTGGCCGGTACGCCGCCCGCGGCCGTGGTGCGCTGCGGGACGTATCCGATCCGCGCCCAGTCCCGGAACCGCTTGCGCGGGGTGCCGAACAGCTCGATCTCCCCTGCGCTGACCGGGACTTGGCCGATGACCGACCGGATCGCCGTCGACTTGCCGGAGCCGTTGGCGCCGAGCAGCGCGACGACCTCACCGCGTGCCACGGTGAGGTCGATACCGCGCAGGACGGGGCGCGAGCCCAGCTCGGCGCGTACGCCGCGCAGCGATATGACGGGCTCGGTGTCGGGCCGGCCCGAGGCGCCCATGTCGTCCTCCGTAAAGGTCATGTGGACCCCAGGGCCGTCTGCAGCGCCTTGAGGTTGGCCTCCTGGACCGAGAAGTAGTCCTTGCCGCGGGACTTGGCGGTGATGCCCTCGATCGGGTCGAGGACGTCCGTCCTGAGCCCGGCGTCGGAGGCGATGGTCTTCGCGGTCTTGTCGCTGACGAGCGTCTCGTAGAACACGGTGGTGACGCCGTCGGCCCTGGCCATGGTCTCCAGGTCCTTGACGCGGGCCGCGCTCGGCTCCGACTCGGGGTCGAGGCCGTTGATGGCCTCCTCGGTGAGGCCGTAGCGCTCGGCGAGGTAGCCGAAGGCGGCGTGGGTGGTGATGAAGACCTTGGACTTCGTGTTCGCGAGCCCGTCCTTGAACTGCGTGTCGAGCGCGTCCAGCTTCTTCACCAGGGCCGCGGTGTTCTTCCTGTAGTCGGCCGCGTGGTCCGGGTCGGCCTTCTCGAAGGCCTTGCCGACTCCCTCGGCGACCTGGGCGTACCGCACCGGATCCAGCCAGATGTGGGGGTCGAGGCCGGCCAGCTCCTCGTTCCGGGAACTGTCGTGCGAGGCCGCGTGGCCGCCGACCTCGTTGCCGTGCTTCTCCAGCGAGGTGAGGGCGGCGGCGTCGATCTTGGTCTTGACCTCGGACTGGGCCACCGCGTCGTCGACGGAGGGTTGGAGGTTCTTGAGGTAGAGCACCGCGTCGGACTCCTGGAGCTGCGCGGTCTGCCTGGCGCTGATCTCCAGGTCGTGCGGCTCCTGGCCGGGTTGGGTGAGGCTGGTGACATGGACGTGGCCGCCGCCGATCTGCTCGGCGAGGAAGGCCATCGGGTAGAACGACGCGACGACGCCGAACGTGCCGGTGCCCGCCGCGGCGGCGCTCTGACTGGAGCAGGCGGAAAGGGTGGTGAGGCCGAGGGCCGCGGCCGCGGCGGTCGTCACCGCGGGTATGAGGCGTCGTCTTACGTTCATGACAGTCATTTTCAACAAAGGTGGAAACGATTGTCAACAAGGGGTCGATTTGATTGGGAGCCAGCCCCCGCCGGTACCCTGAAGCATTCGCTGGAAGCAACTCGCTCCGTCGCCCGTCGTCGTAATGAAGAGAGCACCGTGGCCGCCGACAAGATCGACACCATCGTCAGCCTGAGCAAGCGCCGTGGCTTCGTATTTCCCTGCAGTGAGATCTACGGCGGCCAGCGCGCCGCCTGGGACTACGGGCCGCTGGGTGTCGAGTTCAAGGAGAACATCAAGCGCCAGTGGTGGCGCTACATGGTGACGTCGCGCGAGGACGTGGTCGGCATCGACTCGTCCGTGATCCTGGCCCCCGAGGTCTGGGTCGCCTCCGGTCACGTCGCCACCTTCACGGACCCGCTGACCGAGTGCACCTCGTGTCACAAGCGGTTCCGCGCGGACCACCTGGAGGAGGCCTACGAGGCCAAGCACAAGCGCCTCCCGGAGAACGGCCTGGCGGACGTCAACTGCCCGAACTGCGGCAACAAGGGCCAGTTCACCGAGCCCAAGCAGTTCTCGGGGCTCCTCTCCACCCACCTGGGCCCGACGCAGGACTCCGGTTCCATCGCCTACCTGCGCCCCGAGACCGCCCAGGGCATCTTCACCAACTTCGCCCAGGTGCAGACCACTTCGCGCCGCAAGCCGCCGTTCGGCATCGCGCAGATGGGCAAGTCCTTCCGCAACGAGATCACGCCCGGCAACTTCATCTTCCGCACCCGCGAGTTCGAGCAGATGGAGATGGAGTTCTTCGTCAAGCCGGGAGAGGACGAGAAGTGGCAGGAGTACTGGATGGAGCAGCGCTGGAGCTGGTACACCGGCCTGGGCCTGCGCGAGGAGAACATGCGGTGGTACGAGCACCCGAAGGAGAAGCTCTCCCACTACTCCAAGCGCACCGCTGACATCGAGTACCGCTTCCAGTTCGGCGGCAACGAGTGGGGCGAGCTGGAGGGTGTCGCCAACCGCACCGACTACGACCTCACCGCTCACGGCAAGGCCTCCGGCCAGGACCTCTCCTACTTCGACCAGGAGGCCGGCGAGCGCTGGACGCCGTACGTCATCGAGCCCGCGGCCGGTGTCGGCCGTACGCTGCTGGCCTTCCTGCTCGACGCGTACGTCGAGGACGAGGCGCCGAACGCCAAGGGCAAGATGGAGAAGCGGACGGTGCTGCGCCTCGACCACCGCCTCGCGCCGGTGAAGGTGGCCGTGCTGCCCCTGTCCCGCAACCCGGAGCTGTCGCCCAAGGCCAAGGGTCTCGCCCAGGCGCTGCGCCAGCACTGGAACATCGAGTTCGACGACGCGGGCGCGATCGGGCGCCGCTACCGGCGCCAGGACGAGATCGGTACGCCGTACTGCGTGACGGTCGACTTCGACACCCTGGACGACAACGCGGTGACGGTGCGCGAGCGCGACTCGATGAAGCAGGAGCGCGTGTCCCTCGACCAGATCGAGGGGTACCTGGCCGGGCGCCTGATCGGCGCCTAGGGAGCCGGCTCGCCGACTCATTGGCCCTTGATACGGGCTCCTCTTTGGACCTGTATCAAGGGCCGACGTGTCACCAGGCTGGCCCCATGAGCCTCGCCTTCCTCCTCACCACCCTGGTCGTCGTCGCCACTCCCGGTACCGGCGTCGTCTACACCCTCGCCGCCGGGCTGTCCCGGGGACGGCGCGCGAGCGTCGTCGCGGCGTTCGCCTGCACGCTTGGGATCGTGCCGCATGTGGTGGCCACCGTCACGGGGCTGGCCGCACTGCTCAATGCCAGTGCGGCCGCCTTCCAGGTGCTCAAGTACGGCGGTGTCGCCTATCTGCTGTACATGGCGTGGGCCACGGTGCGGGACAAGGAGGCGATCGCCGTCGACGAGGAGGCCGCCCCGAGTTCCGCCGGGCGGGTCATCGTGCGCGGCGTGCTCGTCAACTTCCTCAACCCGAAGCTGACGATCTTCTTCTTCGCGTTCCTGCCGCAGTTCGTGGACCCCGGCCAACCGCACGCGCTGCCAAGGATGTTGGCGCTGAGCGGTGTGTTCATGCTGACGACCTTCGTGGTGTTCGCCGGATACGGCATCCTCGCCGCCTCGGTCCGCAGCCACGTCACCTCGCGTCCGCGTGTGATGGCGTGGCTGCGGCGGAGCTTCGCGGGGTCGTTCGTGGCGCTCGGCGCGAAGCTGGCGCTGACCGCGCGTTAGCGGCCCTGGAGCGACTTCACGTTGTCCCCGAAGGTCCAGTTCTTCGAGCCGTCCCAGTTGATCGACCAGGTCATCAGGCCCTTGAGCGCGGTGCCGTAGTGCTTCCACGCCTGGGAGACCAGACTCGGTGACATGTAGCCGCCGCCCGCGCCGGACTGTGCGGGCAGGCCCGGTACCTGCTTGTCGTACGGGACCTTGATCGTCGTACCCTGCACGACCAGGCCCTTGTTGAGGCAGTCCGTCTGGGCGGTGAAACCGGCCACCGTGCCGGCCTGGTAGGAGTCGCCGGAGCAGCCGTACATGCTGCCGTTGTAGTACTGCATGTTGAGCCACCACAGGCGGCCGTTGTCGGCGTACTTCTTGATGATCGGCAGGTACGCGCCCCAGATCGAGCCGTAGGTGACGCTGCCACCGGTGACGTAGGCGGTCTCCGGAGCCATGGTGAGGCCGAAGCCCGACGGCATGCGGGCCAGCACTCCGTCGATGATGCGGATCAAGTTGGCCTGCGACGTGGAGAGTTGGGTGATGTTTCCGCTGCCGACCAGGCCCGTCTCGATGTCGATGTCGATGCCGTCGAAGTTGTACTTCTTCAGGATCGGGACGATCGTCGCGATGAACTTGTCCGCCACCGCGGTCGAGTTGAGGTCGATGCCGGCCGTCGCGCCGCCGATCGACAGCAGGATCGTCCGGCCGGACGCCTTCGCCGCGCACATCTCCGCGGGTGTCGCCACCTTCACGCCCGAGTCCATGCCGTCCTCCCACAGGGCCGTGCCGTCCGAACGGATCACCGGGAAGGCCGCGTTGATCACGTTGTAGCCGTGGGCGGGGATGCGGGAGTCGGTGATGGGGGTCCAACCGAAGGGCGGGTGGACGCCGTTGGCCGAGCCGTCCCAGTTCTCCCAGTAGCCCTGGAGGACCTTGCCGGACGGTTTCGACTGCACGGCACAGGTGTCGGCCGCGGAGGCGGTGGTGGAGAGGGGGAGCTGGGCGAGACAGGCGGTCGTGAGTGCGGCGGCGAGCAGACGCAGGGTGCGGCGGAGCATACGGGCCTCCCGGTGGGGGTGCGGTGAGGTGTCGTAGGCATGACAGTGCTCGTGGTCCAGACCTTTCGTCAAGAGGTCTGGACCGTGATGAGGAAGGTATGGAATGACAGATATTGAAATCTGTCATCTGTCATGGCAGGGTGGTCGGCATGACGATGCGAACCCGCAACCTCGGAACCACCGGCCCCCAGGTCTCCGCCCTCGGCCTCGGCTGCATGGGCATGTCCGGCATGTACGGCGAGGCGGACCGCGCCGAGTCCATCGCCACCATCCACGCCGCCCTGGAAGCGGGCGTGACCCTGCTCGACACCGGCGACTTCTACGGCATGGGCCACAACGAACTGCTGATCGCCGAGGCCCTGCGCACCGCCCCGGCCGCCCTCCGCGAGAACGCGCTGACCAGCGTGAAGTTCGGCGCCCACCGCGCCCCGGACGGCGAGTGGCTCGGCTACGACGCCCGCCCGGCCGCCGTGAAGACCTGGGCCGCGTACTCCCTCCAGCGCCTCGGCGTCGACCACATCGACGTCTACCGCCCCGCCCGGCTCGACCCGAACGTGCCGATCGAGGAAACCGTCGGCGCGATCGCCGAGCTCGTCGAGAAGGGGTACGTCCGCCACATCGGCCTGAGCGAGGTCGGCGCGGACACCATCCGCCGGGCCGCCGCCACCGCCCCGATCGCCGACCTCCAGATCGAGTACGCGCTCATCTCCCGCGGCCCCGAGCGGGAGATCCTGCCCACCCTGCGCGAGCTGGGCATCGCCGTCACCGCGTACGGCGTGCTCTCCCGCGGGCTGATCTCCGGCCATGTCACGCCCGGCCAGGGGTTCGCCGCGAACGACTTCCGCGCCCACTCGCCCCGCTTCCAGGGCGACAACCTCCAGCACAACCTGACGCTGGTCGAGTCCCTGCGCAAGATCGCGGAGCAGAAGGGCGTCTCCGTCGCCCAGATCGCCATCGCCTGGGTGCTGTCGCGCGGCGAGAACATCGTGCCGCTGATCGGTGCCCGCACCCGCGAGCGGCTCGGCGAGGCCCTCGGTGCCCTGGACGTGACGCTGGACGCGGCCGACCTCGCCGCGATCGAGGCGGCCGTACCGGCGGACGCGGCCGCCGGCGAACGGTACGCCCCCGCCCAGATGGCCATGCTCGACAGCGAGCGCTGATCGCGGTGCCGGGTACCGTCTAGGCATGGCTCCGACCAGCGAAACCCTGACCGCCGAGCGCATCCTCGCCGCCACCGAGGAGGTGCTGCGCCGCCACGGCCCGGCCAAGGCCACCGTGGTCGACGTGGCCCGCGCGCTCGGCGTCAGCCACGGCAGCGTCTACCGGCACTTCCGGACCAAGGCGGCGCTGCGGGCGGCGGTGACCAAGCAGTGGCTGGACCGTACGACGGAGCTGCTCGCCGGCATCGCCGCCGACACCGGCCGGGACCCGGAGGCACGGGTGCGCGAGTGGCTCGCGGCGCTCTTCGCGGCCAAGCGCCAGAAGGCCGGGATCGATCCGGAGCTGTTCGCCACGTACTCGGTCCTGGCCCACGACGCGGTCGAGGTGGTCGGATCCCATGTCGCCGAGCTGACCGACCAGTTGACGGACATCGTGCGCGCCGGCGTCGAAGCGGGCACCTTCCGGACCGACGACCCGTCCGCCGCCGCCCTCGCCCTCTTCCAGGCCACGGGCCGCTTCCACGACCCCGGTTACGCCAAGGAGTGGGAGAAGCCGGGCGTGGAGGGGGAGTTCGAGGCGGTGGTGGATCTGCTGGTACGGGGGCTGCGCGGCTAGCGCTCGGAGCTCAGCAGTGGCAGAGCACGTCCACGACGACCGCCTCGGCGGGGAGGGCGTCGAGGTAGGCGTTGGCCCGCTCCCGGTAGCCGTCGGCGTACGCGTCCGTCCAGGTGCCGTCGAGGTCGAGCAGGGCGAAGCCGGCGACGGCCCAACCGATCGCCTCCTGGCGGGACTTGTCGTGTTCCTCCGCGAAGTACGCGATCGGGTCGTTCAGCAGGAAGGACGTGTCGAAGTGCGGGTCGGCGCCGGTGACGGCCCGTTGCGCCACCTCCTGCACCAGCGGCTGGGTCAGGTGGTCCTCCTTGGCGTCCGCCATGGAGTAGCCGTCGGGATCGGCCTCGTGCCGGGCGACGAAGTCGGTGAGCGGGCGGGCCGGCGGGTGCAGCGCGGTCAGCCCGTCCCAGGCGGCGCGCAGGGCGTCGTACCGCTCCGCCCTGCGCCGCCGCATGCCGTCGAAGTCGAGCAGGCCGCGAGGGCCGCCGTAGCACTCCAGCGGTCCGAGGGGGTCGAGGACGTCCGTGGTGAAACGGGTGGTCTGGCCGGCGTGGCTGCGGGGCACGGTGGCGGGCGTGAAGAGTCTTCGGTCGCCGTCGTGCTCGGGCAGCACGAGGTAGGCGGTCCCCGGTCTGGCGTCGATGATCCACCAGTCCCACTCGCCGACCGGGTTCCAGTCGTCGATGAGGTCGTGGCCGTACGGCTTCATGGCCGCGGCGATCGCTTCGGGAAGTTCCCCGGGCTCGGTCGGCGGCAGGCAGACGGTGGTGATGAACTTGGTCATGCGGGGGATCGTAGAGCCGCCCCGAACCGGCCCGCCGGGCCCTTTCAGCCGCCCGCCACACACCCCCAGAAGTCCCGCATCACCGGCGTCGGCGTCGGGTTCGCCATGCCGGCCTGGGTGAGGAGGATCGCGACCGTGCCCGTGGGCGGGACGACATGGGCCGTGGTGCCGGTGCCGCCGACCCAGCCGTAGCGGCCGGGGACGTTCCACGGGTCCGACGGGGTGACGTCGACCTGGCCGCCGTAGCCCCAGCCCTGGCCCTCCAGGAAGAGGGTGGCGCTGTCGCGCTGGGCCGCCGTGAGGTGGTTCGTCGTCATGCGGCTGATCGAGGTGGGGGAGAGGAGGCGGTGGCCGGTGGGCGTGGTGCCGGAGTTCAGGAGCAGGCGCGCGAAGGACAGCCAGTCGTCGGCCGTGGAGGCCAGGCCGCCGCCACCCGAGTGGAAGCGCGGGACGCTGCTCCACTCGCCGTCCGGGGTGTCGGACAGGTGGAGGGTGCCGTCCTCGGCGGGGGAGTAGGCCGAGGTGAAGCGGTGGCGCTTCGTGGGCGGGACCTCGAACGCCGTGTCCTTCATGCCCAGCGGTTCGAGGATCCGCTCCGTCAGGAAGTCGGGGAGCGCCCGGCCCGAGGCCCGGGCGATCAGGATGCCCTGGAGGTCGGACGAGGTGCCGTAGAGCCAGGCCGCGCCCGGCTGGTGGAGCATCGGCACCTGGGCGAGGAGGCGGAGCCAGGTGTCGTGGTCCGGCCAGTCCTGGAGCTGCCGGCCGTCCCTCTGGACCGTGAAGAGGGACTGCACGGCGGGGAGGGAGAAGTCGGAGGGGAAGCCCCAGCCGGTGCGGGAGCTGAGCAGGTCCTCCACGGTGATCGGGCGGGAGGCCGGCACCACCTCGTCCACGGGGGCCTCGGGCGCGCGCACCACCACCGGCTTCGCCAGCTCCGGGAGCCACTCCTCCACCGGTGCGTCCAGGGTGAGCACCCCGTCCTCCACCAGCATCAGCACGGCCGCCGCCGTGATCGGCTTGGTGATGGACGCGATACGGAAGATCGAGTCCCGTGCCATCGGGGCGGCGCCGTCGGTGTCCACCGAGCCGACCGTCACCACCTCGACGTCCGCGCCGCGGGCCACCAGGGCCACGGCGCCCGGCACGGTTCCGTTGTCGACGTGCCGTTGCAGGGTGTCGTAGAGAGCGCTCATGGGTCGCCTTCCGGTACGGGACGGTCGTGTGGCGTGTGTCGTACGGGGTTACGACCCGTCCCGCGCCCGAAAATCATCGCCGTCTACTCGTCCGACGGGTCCACCGTCGCCTGATGGGCCTCGGCCAGGTGCTCCTCCGCCTTCAGCCAGGGCAGGAACTGGGCGCCCTTGCGCCAGCCGCACGTGTCGCATTCGATCGTGCGCTGCACTCCCGCGCGCCGCACCCGGACGACGTGTTCCCGCCCGTGCTGGTCCCAGCGGCTCACCTTGCTCGTGTTGATCTCCAGCATGATGTCTCGCCTCCGGCACAGGAGTGTGCAGCAAGACCAACATCAACGGGGAGTTCTCCACGGTGAGTTGACCGAGCTGTGGCCGAACCCGCACACCTCAGCCGATGGTTCGGGGCAGCCGGAGGCTCAGCAGGCAGGTCAGGGCGATGCAGCCCAGCTGCGTGAGGAGGGTGACGACCAGCGCGTCCCGCATGCCCGTTCCGGGGATCAGGGAGAGGAAGAGGGTGCCGAGCGCGGCGACTCCGAGGGCGAGGGCCGACTGCTGGGTCGTCATCATCACGCCGCTGCCCACACCCGCCCTCACCGGCTCCACCTCCGACAGAACGACCCGGTAGAGGATGGGGAGTTGGAGCGCCTGGCCACCGCCCGCGAACACCGCTCCCGGGAGCAGTTGGAGGAGGCCGAGGTCCGGCCAGGAGCGCCAGGCCGCCAGGGCCATCAGACCGATGCCGAGGCCCTGGAGCAGTCCGCCCGCGGTCACCACACGGGTGCCGTAGCGGGCGACCAGGCGCGGGCCGGCGAGCGAGACGAGGAAGAACACGACGGCCATGGGGGCCAGGGCCAGACCCGCCCGGACCGGACCGAGGCCCGCACCCCGCTGCAACGCCACCGCGATCACGAACATGAAGCCGCTGAAGCCGATGGAGAAGGGGAGGATCATGACGAGCCCGCGGCGCAGGGACGGCAGCCTGAACAGGCTCGGCGGGACGAGTGGGGTGCGGCCCTGGCGGTCGGCCCTTCGCTCGACCGCGTAGAACGCCGCCGCCAGGAGCGGGAAGGCCGCCAGGGACAGCCACGTCCACAGCGGCCAGCCCGCCGAGCGGCCCTCGGTGAGCGGGGCCAGCAGGGCGAGGAGGGTGGCGGCGAGCAGGACGGTGCCGGGGCCGTCGATCGGCTCGGGGTGCTGGGAGCGGGTCTCGGGGACCGTGCGGGCGGCCAGGACCAGGCCTACGACGACCACCGGGACGTTCACCAGGAAGACCGAGCGCCAGCCGGTGTCGGCGCCGAAAAGAAAGGACAGAGGTGCGGCGGCCACGAGGACTCCGCCGAGGATCTGGCCGGCGACCATCGAGAGGCCCGCCGTGGCGCCGTAGAGGCCCATCGCCTTCGCGCGGCGCCGGCCCGCGGTGGCCGACTGGATGGTGGCGAGGATCTGCGGCAGCATCGCGGCGGACGCGGCGCCCTGTGCGACCCGTGCCGCGACCAGTGTCCAGGCGTTCGGCGCGAGGCCGCAGGCCAGGGAGGTCAGGCCGAAGGCCGTCATGCCGCCCAGGAAGAAGCGGCGCCGGCCGAACAGGTCGCCCAGCCGTCCGCCGAGGACCAGGAGGACGGCGTACGCCAACCCGTAGCCGGCGACGACGAGTTCGAGGACCGACTCGCTCGCGTGCAGGTCCTTGCCGATGGTCGGCAGGGCGACGTTGACGATGAAGAAGTCGATGAGAGGGAGTGCCGCTGCCAGCAGCACCGTGAAGAGTCCGATCCCGCCGAGCGAGGGTGTGCCGGCCGGTGGTCGGACGGTGTGTGTAGCGATGGTTTCGGTCACGTCATCGAGACTGCGCCCGGTCGCAGACTGGTACCAGAGTGTCTTTATCCTGGTAGTAGGAGTACCTGGAAACAGGGTGGGGGCGGGGTTCTGAAGGCGGCACGCTGGAGGCATGACGACCATGGCCCAGGAGACGGCGACACCACGCGCACGTGACACGGGCGCGGAGGGGCGGCGGCACGAGCTGGCGGCCTTCCTGCGCAGCCGCCGCGAGCGGATCACACCGGAGGAGGTGGGGCTCCCGCGCGGCCGCCGGCGCCGTACACCCGGGCTGCGGCGGGAGGAGGTCGCGCAGCTCTCCGCGGTCGGCGTCACCTGGTACACCTGGCTGGAGCAGGGGCGTGGCATCCAGGTGTCCGTCCAGGTGCTGGATGCTCTGGCCCGCACGCTGATGCTCGATCCCACCGAGCGGGCACATCTCTTCCAGCTGGCCGGCGCGGTGGATCCGTCGCCCGCCCTGACCTGCCCGCGGGTGACGCCCGCGCTGCGGGCCATGCTGGAGCAGCTGGAGCCGTACGCCGCGAGCATCCAGAACAGCCGGTACGACGTCCTCGCCCACAACCGCACCTTCGGGCTGCTGCTGTGCGACCTGGAGGCGGTGCCGCCGGAGGACCGCAACTGCATCCTGCTCTCCTACACGAACGCCGAGTGGCGCGACTCGATCGTGCACCTGGAGGAGACGCGGCGGCTGATGGCCGCCCGGCTGCGGGCCGCCATGGCCGGTCATCTCGGGGAGCCCGCCTGGAAGTTGCTGCTGAAGCGGTTGCGCGAGTATCCGGAGTTCTGCGAGGCGTGGGAGCTGCACGAGGTGGTGGTCGCGCACAGCAAGCGGAAGGAGTTCCTCAATCGGCTGGTCGGGAGGGTGGTGGTGGACCAGACCGAGTTGTGGCTGGGGCCGGAGGTGGGGTCGCGGATGGTGACGTATGTGCCGGCGGACGGGGAGTCGCGGCAGAGGATGGAGAGGCTGCACGACATGGCGCTGGCGAGGGAAACCCTCTGAGGGGCGCGGGGCCGTATCGAAGTGCGGCTCCGCCGCGTGGGCGCGACCGGCCCCGACGACCCGCGGCCGCCGGACTACGCGTTCACCCCCGTGGGTTGGCGCACCTCCACCGACTCCAATTGCTCAGCCGTGCGTTCAGCGGTCCCACGGGCCCACCGCCCCGTCGTCACCACCCCGAGGGCGAACACAGCGACACCGCACCCCACGAGAATCCACCACCCGGGGACGGATGCCGACACGAACGCGTCCTTGTACGAAGACGCCCCGAGCCCCGACGCCAACGCCGCCCCGACCACCGCGACGCCCAGCGTCGAACCGAGCTGACGGCTCGTGGAGGCGACGGCCGCCGCGACCCCCGCCTGGGCGCGTGGCATTCCGGACACCGCCGTGTTCGTGATCGGCGCGTTCACGAAGCCGAAGCCGACGCCGAAGAGGACGTACCCGAGGAACAAGGTGACGTTGGACGTCTCGGCGTCGAACGCCGCGAACAACCCGGCGCTCACCGTCAGCGCGGCGCCGGCCACGACCAAGGAGAGCCGAGGCCCCCGGCTGCCGACCAGACGGCCGGACACGGGTGCGCAGAGGAACATCGGTACCGCCATCGGCAGCATCCACAGGCCGGCGTGCAGCGCGTCGTACCCCCGCACGTTCTGCAGATACAGCGTCGACAGGAACAGGAACCCGCCCAGCGACGCGAACGCCGCGATCGCGATCACCGTCGCCCCGCTGAACGGCACCGACCGGAAGAAACGCAGGTCGATGAGGGGTTCGTCGCGTCGCGGCTCGTACCAGAGCAGGCCGGCCAGCGCCGCCGCCGCGACCAGTGCGAAGGGCAGGATCGCGGTGACGCCGGCATTCGGCGCCTCGATGATCGAGTACGTCAGTGAGCCGAACAGCGCGATGACCAGGAGCTGCCCGACCGGGTCGGGGCGGCGGGCCTTGGGGGCGCGCGACTCGGGCACGAACCGCAGCGTCAGCAGCAGTGCCGCGAGCGCCACCGGCAGGTTGACCCAGAAGATCGACCGCCAGCCGACCGACTCCACGAGCAGGCCTCCGGCCAGGGGGCCGGCCGCCATGGAGATGCCGACGACGCCGCCCCAGACGCCTATCGCGCGGGCCCGCTCGCCGGGGTCCGTGAACGTGTTGGTGATGATCGACATGGCGACCGGGTTGAGCATCGAGCCGCCGACCGCCTGGATCATGCGGAACGCGATCAGCGAGTCGAGGTCCGGGGCGAGGGAGCAGAGCAGTGAGCCGACGCCGAAGAGGATCAGGCCGGCCATGAAGACGCGCTTGCGGCCGATCCGGTCGGCGGTGGAGCCCGCCAGCATCAGCAGCGAGGCCAGCACCAGGGTGTACGCGTCGATCGTCCACTGCAGGCCGGAGGTGGTCGCGTGCAGCTCGCGCTGCATGTCGGGCAGGGCGACGTTCAGGGCGGTGACGTCGAGGCTCACGATCAGCAGGCTCATGCAGCAGATCGCGAGAATGAGGAAGCGTCGGCGATGGCTGAGCTCGGGCATGCGTGTCACTGTACGCCGATTTCGATAGTGCGTCTAACTAATAGTGCGCCTAACTAACGGGCTGTTCCTGATCATTTGGCGATGCGGGACAATGGGGCAATGCCCATGCCCGTGTCCCCCCTGCAGATCGGCCCCCACCGCGTCGAGCCGCCCGTTGTGCTCGCTCCCATGGCCGGGATCACCAACGCGCCCTTTCGGACGCTGTGCCGTGAGTTCAGTGGAGGCAAGGGGCTGTTCGTCAGCGAGATGATCACCACTCGGGCGTTGGTCGAGCGCAACGAGAAGACGATGCAGCTGATTCGCTTCGACGAGAGCGAGAAGCCTCGGTCGATCCAGCTGTACGGCGTCGATCCGGCGACCGTCGGCAAGGCCGTCCGCATGATCGCGGAGGAGGGGCTGGCCGACCACATCGACCTGAACTTCGGGTGCCCTGTGCCGAAGGTGACGCGTAAGGGCGGGGGGTCCGCGCTGCCGTTCAAGCGGAATCTGCTGCGGGCGATTCTGCGGGAGGCGGTGTCGGGGGCCGGCGACCTGCCGGTGACGATGAAGATGCGCAAGGGCATCGACGACGATCACATCACCTACCTCGACGCGGGGCGGATCGCGGTCGAGGAGGGCGTCACGGCGATCGCGCTGCATGGCCGTACGGCTGCTCAGCACTACGGCGGAACGGCCGACTGGGAGGCCATCGCCCGGCTGAAGGAGCAGGTGCCGGAGATCCCGGTGTTGGGCAACGGGGACATCTGGTCGGCGGCGGACGCGCTGCGGATGGTGCGGGAGACCGGGTGCGACGGGGTGGTCGTGGGGCGGGGGTGCCTGGGGCGGCCGTGGTTGTTCGCGGATCTGGTGGCGGCCTTCGAAGGCCGCGACGAGGCCCGTGCCGAAGGCACTGACGGATACGGCGCGCGGCCGTCGCTGCGGGAGGTGGCCGACGTCATGGTCCGCCACGCCACGCTGCTGGGCGAGTGGATCGGGGACGAGTCGAAGGGCGTCGTCGACTTCCGTAAGCATGTGGCCTGGTACCTGAAGGGCTTCGCGGTGGGCAGCGAGATGCGTAAGCGTCTCGCCATCACCTCGTCCCTGGAGGAACTCCGTTCCGGCCTGGACGAGCTGGACCTCGACCAGCCCTGGCCCGACGGCGCCGACGGGCCCCGGGGCCGTACCTCCGGCAACAACAGGGTGGTGCTGCCGGACGGTTGGCTGAAGGACCCGTACGACTGCGCGGGCATCGGGGAAGAGGCCGAGCTGGACACGTCCGGGGGCTGAGGTTCGATGCGGGGCCGGGGCGGGCGGCTTGCGGTCCCTCCCGGTGCCGGGCACCTGCACGCTGTCAGGGGCGCGGGGAACTGCGCGACCAGCCCCCACCCGCCCGCACCCGCCCTACGACCTGTCGCCGCACCCTCTGCCGCGTCACCCCTTCTTCGGATGCGGTGTCGAGCCGTACGCCGTCAGGAACTTGTCCCGGAACGCGCTCATCTTCCAGACCGGGGCGTTGTGGGCGGGGCGCAGGCCGTCGGTCCAGCCCCAGCCGGAGATCTTGTCGAGCACCTTCGGGTCCTTGGCGACGATGGAGATCGGGACGTCTCGGCTGGCGTGGTTGCCGCTGACCCGGGCGATGGGCTGGTGGTCGCCGAGGAAGACCAGGACGGTGTTGTCGTTGCCGTAGCGCTCCAGCCACTGGGTGAGCGCCGTCACCGAGTACTGGACGGACTTGCCGTACTCGGCCTGGGACTTGGGGGAGCTGGTGATGATGTCCGAGGGCTTCTTGCCGGCGTCGTGGATGGACTTGAAGACCGAGCCGTCGCCCAGGTCGTTCCAGGGGACCATCTTCGGTATCGGGGCCCAGGGCTGGTGGCTGGAGGTCAGGATGACCAGGGACATCAGCGGCTTGCTGCGCTTCTTGCTGTGCTCCAGCTTCTGGAACTGTTCGAGGGCGTACTGGTCCGGCATCGTGGACCAGCTGAACTTCGGGCCCTTGTAGCCGAGCTGGAAGGCGTTGCGGTACTTGGAGAGGCCGTAGAACGTCGACTCGGGCCAGGCCTTCTGGACGCCCGGCATGATGCCGACCGTGTCCCAGTCGCCCGTCTTCGCGAAGGCCTTGGTGAGGCTGAGGTGGTCGCTCGCCATGACCGTGCGGTAGCGCTGCTGGTTGTCGATCCACAGGCCGGACATGGTGGTGGAGTGGCCCAGCCAGCTGCTGCCGCCGTAGGTCGCGGAGGTGAGCCAGCCGCTCTTCGCGTGGAAGCCGGCCTTGGCGAGGGCCTTGGTGCGGGCGTCGAGCGTCGCGTCGACACCGGGGGCCTCGACCGGGTCCTCGATCGCGCTGCGGCCGTAGCTCTCGATGAAGGTGAAGATCATGTCCTTGCCGCGCAGGTCAGGCACCAGCTGGCTGGGCGGTGTGTTGCCGAACTTGTCGACCTTGGCGATCTTCTGGAAGTCGGCCTCGTCCTTGAGCGTCTGCCGCACGCCCTTCGCCTGGAGCACCACCGCCCCGGCCGCACGGTCGGATGCCAGCGGCACCCCGGCGATCTGCAGGCCGAGGGCCGAGCAGAGGACCCAGACGACGGCTGCGGCCAGGGTGCCCCGGGTGGCGATCTGTTTGTTTTGGGCCAGCAGGTTGCTGAGCCGGACCATCGCCAGCGCCATCACGGCGAGCAGGAGGATCACCAGGACGAAGGCGCCGATCGTGGCCGCTGTGGCCACCGCCTTGCCCATCGAGTCCTGGACGTACGACTGCGCGTCCGGCAGCAGCTCCCAGTCCAGCACAGGGTTGAAGTGCCGGCCCAGGTACTCCCAGAACCCCATGTCCAGCAGGTTCAGGATGGTCAGCGCGCCGAGCGAGGCCCCGGACACCACCGCCACCACGATCCGCGGCCGGCGCGGCAGCGTGAGGGCCACGGCCGCCCCGAGGAGGGCCTCCACCGGTATCCGCACGAACTGCCGGGTGTGCAGCGCGCTCTCCTTGTTCGGCAGCAGCAGGGCGCCGAGGACGAGCAGGGCCGCGAGGACGGTGATCGTCCAGCGCACGCCGCGTACGACCGCCGGGTGCTGCTCACGCCAGCCGGCGAACCGCATGCGCAGGGTCGCTCGGGCTGCCGACTCGACCTCGGGTGACGTGCCCTCTGTGGCGGTGTCGTTGGTGTCCGGCTGGTGACGAAGGCGCGTGAAGACAGGCACCCGAAGGTCCTTCCGTAGCGTACGAGGCCCGTGGTGGGGAGGTGGCGGGCGGCCGTGCGCTTGGGGAGGCATGGGGCCCGCCGACATGACGTACGGCGGACCCCGGGGAGTGCGTTCAGGGCATGAGGCAAACACCGGGCAAATGCCCGGTCAACGTTCCGCTGATGCCGCTAGGGGGCGCGCTCTCAGGCACCCCCGACAGCCGTCAGCAAGGCGAGCGGCGCCGCCGCGGACCGCGACTCCCGCACACACGCATGCGGATACGGCACCGGCTCGGCATGCGTGTCACGCCCGTACCCGGCGATGACTTCCGGCAGCCGGTGGCCGGTGGCCGTCGCCGCGTCCACCAGCGCGTGCGCCACCGTACGAGCCTCGTCGTGCAGCCCGTAGCGGGCCAGGCCCAGGGTGATCAGCGCGTTGTCATGCGGCCACACGGAACCCCGGTGGTAGGAGAGGGGGTGATACGCCGCCTGTCCGGCCGCCAGTGTGCGCACGCCCCACCCCGAGAAGAAGTCGGGCTCCAGCAGCCGTCGGCCCACCACCTCGCCGTACTCCTTGTCCAGCAGGCCCGACCACAGCAGGTGCCCGGCGTCGGACGCCAGCGCGTTCACCTGGCGGCCCTCCCCGTCCAGGGCGAGCGCGGGGAAGGACGACTCCCGCATCCAGAAGTCCCGTTGGAAGCGGTCCCGGAGATCGCCGGCCGCCTGTTCGAGGAGCGCGGCGTACGTCTCGTCGTCCCATACCGTGCGCGCGACCCACGCCGTGCGGCGGAGGGCGTCGTAGGCATAGCCCTGGGCGCCCGCCGCCATCACCGGGCCCGTCGGCCGGGTTCCGTCGGCGGAGCAGATCGCGCCGGGGGAGTCCTTCCAGTTCTGGTTGGCGAGGCCGCCCTGGTCGGCGCGGTAGACCAGGTAGCCGCGCGAGGTGAGGCCGCCGTGGTCGAGCATCCAGCCGATCGCCGCGCGGGCGTTGGGTTCGAGGCGGCGGGCGAGCGCGGAGTCGCCGGTCTGCTCGACGTACGCGCCGAGGAGGACGAGGAAGAGCGGGGTCGCGTCCACCGAGCCGTAGTAGCGGCCGTACGGCACCTGGCCGAAGTGGGCCAGCTCGCCGTGCCGGACCTCGTGCACGATCTTGCCGGGCTGGGCCACCGCGTCCACGCCGGTCTCGGTGGCCTGGGTGGCGGCGAGGGCGGGGAGGGTGGCCGCGGCCAGTTGGGGGCGGTAGGGGAGCGCGAAGAGGGAGGTGAGCAGGGCGTCCCGGCCGAGGAGGGTCAGGAACCAGGGGGCTCCGGCCGCGGGGACGCGCAGTTCCTCGCCGTCCGGGCCCGTGGCGGGTACTTGGAGCGATGCCAGGTCCGCCAGGCCTCGGGCGCAGGACGCCGCCAGTTCGGGCCAGCCGGTCGGGAAGGGCACGCCCTGAGCGAACTCGCCTTCGAGGGCCAGGAGTTGCGCGTTCACCGCGGCCGGGGAGGCGGGTACCCGTAGTGCCCGTTTGTCTCCGTGCGGGCGGGCCATCACGCGCAGCATCAGTTCCGCCGTGCCGTGCGGGTCGAGGTCCAGGGTCCAGACGAGGCGGCGGGCGCCCGTGCCCGTCTCCTCGACGCCGTCGGGGGCCGGGTCCGCGGTCACCGTCGTACAGGAGCGCCACTCGCCGCGCTGGTAGGCGAACTCCACGCCGTCGTCCAGGACTTGGCGGGAGCGGGTCGCGCCGATCTTGGTGTACGTGCGGTAGTCGGAGCGGAGTTCGAACTGGTCCGTGAAGTCGGCGTCCGCGGTGACCGCGAGGCGGACGGTGGTCGGGACCGGGCGGTTGCTGGTGAGGCGCAGTGACTCTATGAACGCGCCGTCCCCCACCGCCTGTTCGCGGAAGATCGTGTAGGCGGGTGGCTCCTGGCGGCCACCGCGCGGGACCAGGACGCAGCGTGCGGTGTCTCCGTCCGCGACCGGGGTGAGGGGCTCCGGTACCGCGCCGTCCACCGTCAGTTGCCAGCGGCTCAGGTGCCGGGCGTCGCGTACGAATAACCCGTCCGGGGAGCCGGCTCCCCGGACTCCGCTGACACCGCTGATGTCCCCGCCGTCGCCCACGGCCGCGAACGTCCCGCCGTGCACGAGTAGATGATGCCGGTCGTTCATCCCCGGTTCCCTCCCCTGAATTCCTCGTTGCTCATCTCGTCGAACGTGTCGATGCCGGTGCAGGACACGTGGTGCGTGGGATGGAGGTCCCCCCGCTCGAGCGAAGTCGAGAGTGGGGGAGCATGGAGCAGATCCAGCGCGAGCGCGGCCGTCCAGCTGAAGCCGAGTGCTCCGCAGGGCTCGCCGGTGTACGGGTCCACGTACTCCGCGAAGCCGGATGTGTCGGCGACTTCGAGGATCGAGTCCCGCAGCGCGTCTGCCGCTCGCTGTTCGCCGTGTGTCCGTAGTCCGCTCTCCAGCAGCCAGTTCGTGTTGAACCAGGCCGGGCCGCGCCAGTAGCGGTGCGGGTCGAAGGCCTCGCCCAGGAGGTCGTAGCTGGGGAGGAGGCGAGTGGTGTCGCCGAGGCCGAAGTGGGGGCCGCGGGTGGTGCGGAGGAGCGTGGAGACGATGTCGCGGGGGAGAGTGGGGAGGAGGAGGGGGATGAGGCCCGAGACGCTGAGCTCGGGGATCAGGGCGCCCTTCCCGTCCCGGAGGTCCCGGCACAGGAACATCCCGCTCGTCGGGTCCCACAGTCGCTCCACCAGGGCTGCCGTCAGGCGTTCCGCGCGTGCGTGGCGGGCCGTTCCCGTCGCTCCCAGCTCGCGGGCGATGCGGGCCAGGGCGTGCTCGGAGGCGATGAGGAGGGCGTTGAACGCCGGGTCCTCGACCGCGAATTCGGACGAGCCGTCCTGGTAGCCGCCGTCCCGGTAGTCCGTCGCCAGCCGTACGTACCGCCCGTAGTCCAGGTCCGTGGGCCGGTCCTCGGCCGCTCCGTGGTCCAGGTCGGCCCGGCGGAAGGAGCGGGCCGGGGCGGGGGTGACGCGGCTCAACGGGGCGTCCCAGCAAGGGCTGTTGTCCATACCCTGTTCCCAGGGGTGGACGACCGAGGCGAGGCCGCCTCCGCCCAGGTCCCGGCGGTGCAGGAGGTAGCGGTGCCAGGCGGCCAGGCGGGGATGGACCCGGGAGAGGAAGCCGCGGGCGCGGGAGAGCCCGGGGTCGGCGCAGTGCACCAGCCAGGCCGCGAGCGCGTGCACCGGTGGCTGCACGATGCCCGAGGTCTGTACGGTGCGCGGGGCGCCCGCAGCGCGCCCCGCGGTCGAGGAGCGCCAGAAGTCGGGGCTCGGGAAGTAGGCGTCGAGCGGCACGGAGGGGTTGAAGACGATGTGCGGGATACGGCCGTCGCCCCACTGGGCGGTCAGTAGTGTCTCCAGCTCCATCTGCGCGCGGAGCGGCGAGAGGTGGCGCAGGCCGATCGCGATGAACGCCGAGTCCCAGGACCACTGGTGCGGGTACAGGCTGCGCGAGGGGACCGTCGAGAACCCCGTCCAGTTGTCCTCCAGCACGCGAACGGCCCTGACGTGCAGCGAATCCGGCGCGGGGGGCGGATCGTATGCAATGGGGTGCTCGTCGGCACGGCTGGTCAGCTGGGCGGTGCGATCCACTCGGTGCTCCCCGAAAGAGGTGCGGTCGACCGGTTCGGTCGTAGCCATCGTAGAGTTACGTCTATTTAACACGCAAAACTCAATATGTAATGCAGGCTTGAGAAGCACAAGGGGGTGCGCATGACGGGACGCGGCCAGGCGAGCGCCGGCGATCTGCTCGAATTGGTACGAAGCGGACGCGCGACCACGCGCGGAGCACTTCAGCAGGTCACCGGTCTGTCCCGTGCCACCGTCGGTCAGCGCCTCGACCGTCTCTTCCGCGCGGGCTGGCTGAGGGAGGGGGCGGGGGGTCCGGTGGACTCGCCGTTGGGCGGCCGTCCCTCGATCACCCTGGAGTTCGACGACGAGCACGCCGTCGTCCTCGCCGCCGACCTCGACACCCGGCATGCCCGCGCCGCCGTCCTCACCTTGACCGGCGAGCTCCTCGCCGAGCACTCCGGGACGCTCGTCATCGAGGACGGGCCGGATGTGGTCCTGGGTGAACTCGGCGGCTGGTTCGCCGAGTTGCTGGAGAAGGCCGGGCGGACGGCGGGGAGTGTGTGCGGGATCGGGCTCGCCGTGCCGGGGCCCGTCGACAGCGAGACCGGGCGGGTCGTGCAGCCGCCGATCATGCCGGGCTGGGACGGCTACGACATAAGGGGGCGGCTGAGGAGGGCCTTCGTCGAGCGGACGGGCGGGGCGGCCGTGCCGGTGCTCGTCGACAACGACGCGAATCTGATGGCCTACGGGGAGCAGCGGACCGGCTATGCCGACTGCTCGGCGTTCGTGCTGGTGAAGGTGTCGACCGGTATCGGGGCGGGTGTGGTCGTCGACGGCTCGATCTTCCGCGGTGTCGATGGCGGGGCGGGGGACATCGGGCACATCCGGGTGGGGGCCGAGGCCCTGTGCCGGTGTGGGTCCTACGGATGTCTCGCCGCCGTCGCCAGTGGTGGTGCCGTGGCGCGGCGGCTGGCGGAGACGGGCCTGCCGGCGGCCTCGGGGTCGGATGTGCGGGATCTGCTCGCCGCCGGGCATCCGGAGGCCGTCGGGTTCGCGCGGGAGGCCGGGCGGCTGGTGGGGGACGTGCTGGCGACCGTCGTCACGCTGCTCAACCCCGGGGTGCTGATGATCGCGGGGGATTTGGCCGGAACTCCCTTCCTCACGGGTGTGCGCGAGCTGCTGTATCAGCGGGCGCTGCCGCGCTCCACCGCTCATCTGGACGTCGTCACCTCGCGGCTCGGTGAGCGGGCGGGGCTGGTGGGGGCCGGGGCGCTGGTCGTGGAGTACCTGTACGCGCCGGAGCGGGTGGAGGAACGGCTGCTGGCCATGGGCGTGTGACGTCCGTGTTTCCGTCTTCGTCGCTGTCTCGGAGCACGTCCGCATGGTGAAATCCGGTCCTCTGTGGCAGCGTGATTCTCGCCACCCTTGATAAGGGTTGCGCTCAGATGAGCGGATCTTGAGCGACTGCACTTCTGAAAGGGGTGGCACTCGGTGCCACCCCTTGATCGTTCATCGATCGAAAACAGATGTCGTCATGGGGCGCTCATTTGAGCGTGAAACCGCACCTGTGGGCAGGAACGTCTTCAAGAAGTGAAAACATAAGCGGCCGGTTGCTTGCCGACCTTTGACTTTCGATCCTCTGGCGGACGACTGGTTACGAGCGCATGTCGCATGAGTAGACGTACCCAGACGCCTTCGATCTGGGTATGTTCCTCGCCGTCAGGGCAGCCACCGCGTCCTCGAGGGAGTCGAGACCCGTGTCGGAAAACAAAGAACCCCATGGTGCGAAGCTCGTTTACGACTTCACCGAGGGAAACAAGGACCTCAAGGACCTCCTCGGTGGCAAGGGCGCGAACCTCGCCGAGATGACCAACCTGGGACTCCCCGTTCCCCCCGGCTTCACGATCACGACGGAAGCCTGCAAGGTCTACCTCGACAGCGGCGAGGAGCCGGCGGCACTGCGTGACGAGGTGAGTGCGCACCTCGACGCGCTGGAGCAGCGGATGGGGAAGAAGCTCGGCCAGGCCGACAACCCCCTGCTGGTCTCCGTCCGTTCCGGGGCGAAGTTCTCGATGCCCGGCATGATGGACACGGTTCTGAACATCGGGCTCTCCGACAAGTCCGTGAAGGGCCTCACCGACCAGGCCGGCGACGAGCGGTTCGCGTGGGACTCGTACCGTCGCCTCATCCAGATGTTCGGCAAGACGGTCCTCGGCGTCGAGGGCGAGCTCTTCGAGGACGCCCTCGACAAGGCCAAGGAGACCAAGAAGGTCACGGTCGACACCGAGCTGGACGCCGCCGACCTGAAGAAGCTGGTCACCGCCTTCAAGAAGATCGTCAAGAAGGAGGCCGGCCGGGACTTCCCGCAGGACCCGCGGGAGCAGATGGACCTCGCCATCAAGGCGGTCTTCGACTCCTGGAACGGCGACCGGGCGAAGCTGTACCGCCGCCAGGAGCGCATCCCGCACGACCTCGGTACGGCCGTGAACGTGTGCTCGATGGTCTTCGGCAACCTCGGTCCGGACTCGGGCACCGGAGTCGCCTTCACCCGTGACCCGGCCAGCGGCCACCAGGGCGTCTACGGCGACTACCTGCAGAACGCGCAGGGCGAGGACGTCGTCGCCGGAATCCGCAACACCGTTCCGCTCGCGGAGCTGGAGACGATCGACAAGAAGTCGTACGACCAGCTGATGCACATCATGGAGACCCTGGAGAACCACTACAAGGATCTCTGCGACATCGAGTTCACCATCGAGCGCGGGCAGCTGTGGATGCTGCAGACGCGCGTCGGCAAGCGGACGGCCGGTGCGGCCTTCCGTATCGCCACGCAGCTCGTGGACCAGGGGCTCATCGACGAGGCCGAGGCGCTCCAGCGGGTGACGGGTGCGCAGCTCGCCCAGCTGATGTTCCCGCGCTTCGACGAGCACGCGAAGGTCGAGCAGGTCGGTCGCGGCATCGCCGCCTCGCCGGGTGCGGCCGTCGGCAAGGCCGTCTTCGACTCGTACACCGCCGTGAAGTGGTCGCGGTCGGGCGAGAAGGTCATTCTGGTCCGCCGCGAGACCAACCCCGACGACCTCGACGGCATGATCGCGGCCGAGGGCATTCTGACCTCGCGCGGTGGCAAGACCTCGCACGCGGCCGTCGTCGCACGTGGCATGGGCAAGACCTGTGTCTGCGGTGCCGAGGAGCTGGAGGTCGACACCAAGCGGCGGCGGATGACCGTGCCGGGCGGGCATGTGGTGGAGGAGGGCGACCTCATCTCCATCGACGGCTCCAGCGGCAAGGTCTACCTGGGCGAGGTCCCGGTGGTCCCCTCCCCGGTCGTGGAGTACTTCGAGGGCCGGATGCACGCCGGTGCCGACGACGCCGACGAGCTCGTCGAGGCCGTACACCGGATCATCGGGTACGCCGACCGGATGCGCCGTCTGCGGGTGCGCGCCAACGCCGACAACGCCGAGGACGCGCTGCGCGCCCGTCGGTTCGGCGCCCAGGGCATCGGCCTGTGCCGGACCGAGCACATGTTCCTCGGCGACCGGCGTGAGCTGGTCGAGCGGCTGATCCTGGCCGACACGGACACCGAGCGCGAGGAGTCCCTGAAGGAGCTGCTCCCGCTCCAGAAGGCGGACTTCGTGGAGCTGTTCAAGGCGATGGACGGTCTGCCCGTCACCGTCCGCCTCCTCGACCCGCCGCTGCACGAGTTCCTGCCCGACATCACCGAGCTGTCGGTGCGCGTGGCGCTGGCGGAGTCCCGCAAGGACCCGCACGAGAACGAACTGCGGCTGCTCCAGGCGGTCCACCGTCTGCACGAGCAGAACCCGATGCTGGGTCTGCGCGGCGTACGCCTCGGTCTGGTCATCCCCGGTCTGTTCACCATGCAGGTACGGGCGATCGCCGAGGCCGCCGCCGAGCGCAAGAACGCCAAGGGCGACCCGCGCGCCGAGATCATGATCCCGCTCGTCGGCACCGTCCAGGAGCTGGAGATCGTACGCGAGGAGGCCGACCAGGTCATCGCGGAGGTCGAGGCGGCGACCGGCACGAAGCTGAAGCTCGCGATCGGCACGATGATCGAGCTCCCGCGCGCCGCCCTCACCGCCGGCCAGATCGCCGAGGCCGCGGAGTTCTTCTCCTTCGGCACGAACGACCTCACCCAGACGGTGTGGGGCTTCAGCCGGGACGACGTGGAGGCCTCGTTCTTCACGGCCTACCTGGAGAAGGGCATCTTCGGCGTCAGCCCCTTCGAGACGATCGACCGGGACGGCGTCGGCTCCCTGGTCAGGTCGGCCGCGATCGCGGGCCGCGAGACCCGGCCCGACCTCAAGCTCGGCGTCTGCGGTGAGCACGGCGGTGACCCGGAGTCGGTCCACTTCTTCCACGAGGTGGGTCTGGACTACGTCTCCTGCTCGCCGTTCCGGATCCCGGTGGCGCGGCTGGAGGCGGGGCGCGCGGCCACGCAGTCGGCGGGCAGCGACCACCGCTGACCACTCCCCGACCCCGGAGCCGCCGCCCGTCCCCGACCCTCAATACCGATGGGCGGCGGCTCCGGATCACGAAAACGAAGGGGCGGCACCTTGTGCGGAGGTGCCGCCCCTTCGGGCATGATCTGCGGGGGCTGTCAAGCTAAGTCGCTGACCAGGCGAAATGGCGTTTGCAGGCGTTGGTTGCCGTTGGCCTCGTGCGAGGCCGTTGTGCCCTCGTTGTGCCCTGCGGTTGGTTGAGCCTGCTGGCCTGTGCGGACAAGGGGACATGACAAACGCACAGTCATTGGCACTTGAAACGGCTCGTCGGCGGGGTGCAGGGTCACCCTGCACCCCGCCGACGAACTGCACGCTTCCGGTCGCCTTTGGTCGTCGTTGGCCACCCTTGGACGGCCCAGCGCGCGGCCGGCGTTCCCCTCGGGGCCGCCATGTTTCGACGGGCGCTCGACGACTACCAAGCCATGTCTCCCAACACGGGAATCACTCCATTGGAGTCGACAGCAGTGCATCTGTCGGACCCCCGTCCTAACCTGATCCAATAGGCGGCACCACGGAAGGAAGTACGTGTACAGCGCCCGGGAGAAGCGAGACGCCCGCTTCAGCGCTGTCATCCCAACGTGGAATGAGGAGGAGTGGCTTCCGGGACTGCTGGCGAATCTCCGACGCTTCCCCGAGGTTGCGGAAATCATAGTTGCCGACAATGATTCCGGTGATCAAACCCGGAGGATAGCTCATCGGAATGGCGTTCACCTAGTCACCGGAGGCCGTCCGGCCGTAGCCCGAAATAATGGAACTAAGCATGCAAGTAGCGAATTTATTCTATTTGTAGACGCTGATGCCGCCATACCCGGCGTAGCACTTAGGAGGGCAGCAGAGGTGCTCGCCGATGAGCAGAACGTTGCTATTCATTTTCGTTTGGCGCCGATTAACGGATCCGCCTTTTCAAGGGCGTGCTACCTACTCATGGACGCTTACCTAAGAACGCTTTCAAATTTTGGCGTGGCGCAGGGTGTAGGAACGTTCCTGGCGGTAAGGAAAAGTTCCTTCTACTCGGTGGGTGGCTTCGACGAAGCGATGGAACCAGGTGAAGACGCAGATGTGCTAAGGAGGTTGAGTAAACATGGAAACGTCTTGTATGACAGGTCCGTGAAAGTTGGCACTTCAACCCGCCGATTCTATATTGAAAACCCGCTGACTTTCTCACTAAAGACATGCGGTTGGGCTGTATTGCGATTGCTCAAGGTGCGCTTCTCGGTAGGGCGATATAGCTGGAAATCCTACCCAAAGGGGCTAGGGAAGGCGGAGTCCCATTTCTACGTTGACTTCATCTCCCGTGAAGAGGTGGGCATAGATGGCAAACGGATACAACTTTGAGGCGCAAAGGTCCGAAGTCGCCTTCTTTATGGAAAAGGCGTTTCAAATATCATTTGTATACTTCGCCGGAGTTGCTGCCTTTTTTGCGCTATCCAAGAGCGACGTTATGACTTCAATCGTGAAAGCAACGGGTCTGCCGTTGGCTGGCTTGGCGGCAGTAGTCATCCTGCTTCTCAATCTACTCTATGTGACACTAGCGTGCGCTTGCCTATTCGCAGTACTCAAACGCGGGCTGTTCATCCTGCGTCACACTTCGATGCCACCGGGGGAGGAAATTGGACAGGGGTCGGTTTATCGCAAATGGGAAGAGTTCGTGAGAGACGAAGAGTTGATGGGCGATGTGAAACTGCGACATGTCGCGTGGAATATCGATAATTACTACATGATACCTCTCTTTTCTGTCATTGTGGCCGCTTCGACAATTGCCGCTGTAATAGCTCTAACGTCCAGCTCTGCGATAATCCAAGCCGCTGCTTCCGCCTTGGTAGTTATGCACGTGATACCGGGATTCATCTTAAAGCAGTTGACCGTCCTGGATCGGGAATGCCGCAATGAATTGCGAGCCCCGGCACGGGCAGCCCCTCAAGCCCGGGTCAGGGCCGGCCGTCCTGAGAATGAGTAGATCCTCCATAGTCACAACTGATCATCGGCGGCCGTGACCTGCGGCCGCCTGCACGATCGGCGTCCTGACCTGCTGCTGAGCTGTCGGCAGTTGTCGACGTTGGTCATCATTGAGCGCCCTTCCACGGCCCCAGGACGGCCCGGGAGGGCGCTCGTGCGTGAGCACCGCATTAGGAGTTCGATCCGAGCCTGCTTCGGCTGCGGCCGTCGACTGATGCGACGGCCGGACAAGGGTGCTGGTGTACGCCCCCATCCGGCGTCGTTGATGTCAGCCGTGGATGTCAGAAGCTGGCGGTTGCGTGGCGTCGCTACGGCGAGGGGGTCGGATTCCGGCGCCTGGCGAGGCGGCGCCAGGCCACCCAGAGATTGATCACAAGTAGGACCGCTCCCGCGATGGGCCAGCCCATGGATCCACCGTTGCGGTAGGTCTCGATGCCTACGGTCAGCAGCATGACGCCGATCACTGGGCCCATCAGGTCCATGAAGGCGTCCAGGCGGCTTGCGATCTTCGAAAGGTTGGCGACGGCTTGATCGTGACAGTCAACGCGGTGCCTGCAAAGGAGCAAGGTCAGGACCGCACGGAGCTGCCGCTGTCTGTCTGTGTCAAGGCCGACCCCGGTGTACCGCCATCAGCTTGGGAAGCTAAGGTGATCCAGGGGCGGTTGCTGGGCTGACCTGTGGCGGAGTCCCGACAGTGCTTGGGCTAGCACTGAAGCATTGCCTATACCCCGTGGTTCCCCGCACGACCTGGCACGCTAATGGCACGCCCTCCTTGCCTTGGAGCACCCTGGGTGGAGGCTGGGCCTCGGAACGTCTGAGCTTCAGCCGAAGACAGTCAGCCACGACGGCGGGTGCGTCGACCGGACCACGCACGCGTATGCCTCGCTGCACCCCCGCCGGCCTCAGCCACGCTGCTGGCTTTTGGCGTCGACCAGAGTCAGACAACAACGGCCGGTTCGTGGCCCAAGCGCCTGCTGCTGTGCGCTTCAAGACGCAGGGCGTCTACGCGATGGTCAAGGACTTCAAGTCCCGCGGTGTGCCCGTCGACTGCGTCGGCTTCCAGAGCCACTTCGGCGCCGGCGGCCTGTCGGCCGGCTTCCAGACCACGCTGTCCAAGTTCGCCGCGCTCGGCGTGGACGTACAGATCACCGAACTCGACATCGCCCAGGCGTCCGCCACCGCGTACGTCAACACCGTGCAGGACTGCCTCAACGTCGCTCGCTGCACCGGCATCACGGTGTGGGGCATCCGCGACAGCGACTCCTGGCGCACCGGTGAGAACCCGCTGCTGTTCGACAACAGTGGTAACAAGAAGCCCGCCTACGACGCGGTACTCACCACCCTGGGCGGCAGCAGCGGCGGGGGCACGGCGGGCGGCGGTACGACGGCCGGGGACATCACCTCCGGCACCGTCTACACGCTCTCCAACGCGGCCGCCGGACGCGTTCTCGACGAGCCCGCGGGATACAACGGCAACGGCACCCCGCTCCAGGTGTGGGACGCCAGCGGTGTCGCCAACCAGCAGTGGCGGGCCACCAAGAACGGCGACGGCTCCTACACGCTGACCAACATCGCCAGCGGCCGAGTCCTGGACGAGCCGGGCAATCAGACCGGCAACGGTACGAAGACGCAGGTCTGGGACTCGGGCGGCGGCGCCAACCAGCACTGGAAGGCCGCCCGGAACGGCGACGGCTCCTACACCCTGACCAACGTCGCCGGCGGCCGAGCACTGGAGACCCCCGGCGGCAAGACCGCCAACGGCACCCCCGTCCAGATCTGGGACTCCAACGGCGGCGGCGCCAACCAGCGCTGGAACTTCAGGACGTCGACGTCGGCCCCGACAACGCCCACGCGGACGGGCGCCACGTGTGCTCTTCCGTCGACGTACCGGTGGAGCTCGACCGGTCCGCTGGCGCAGCCGGCGAACGGGTGGGACGCGGTGAAGGACTTCACCACCGTGACGTACAACGGCAAGCACCTGGTCTACGCGTCGAGCGTGTCGGGATCGTCGTACGGCTCGATGATGTTCAAGCCCTTCACGAACTGGGCGGACATGGTGTCGGCCGGCCAGACCGGCATGAGCCAGAAAGCGGTGGCGCCCACACTGTTCTACTTCGCGCCCAAGAACATCTGGGTGCTGGCGTCCCAGTGGGGCGCGTCGCCCTTCGTCTACCGCACGTCGAGCGACCCCACCAACCCCAACGGCTGGTCCGCGCCGCAGCCGCTGTTCACCGGCAGCATCCCCCGCACCGAATCCGCCACCGGCCCGATCGACCAGACCCTGATCGCTGACGGCCAGAACATGTACCTGTTCTTCGCCGGCGACAACGGCAAGATCTACCGGGCGAGCATGCCGATCGGGAACTTCCCGGGCAACTTCGGCTCGTCGTACACGACGGTCATGAGCGATTCGACGAAGAACCTGTTCGAGGCGCCGCAGGTCTACAAGGTTCAGGGCCAGAACCAGTACCTCATGATCGTCGAGGCTCGGGGTGCGAACGAGCAGCGCTACTTCCGCTCGTTCACCGCCTCCAGCCTGAGTGGTTCCTGGACCCCGCAGGCCGCCGGCGAGAGCAACCCCTTCGCGGGCAAGGCCAACAGCGGTGCCACCTGGACCAACGACATCAGCCACGGCGACCTGGTCCGCAACAACCCCGACCAGACCATGACCATCGACCCCTGCCACCTGCAGTTCCTCTACCAGGGCAAGTCCCCCACCGCGACCGGCCCCTACGACCGACTGCCGTGGCGGCCGGGTGTCCTCACCCTGCAGCGCTGACCCGCCTGATCCACGGTGATGGCGATCGGGTGCGGTGCACCGGCGCGTAGACGAGCGGCCTACGGCGCGGGCACCTCCACCCGCTGACCGCTGCTCACCGCCTCGAGGAACCCCAGCCGTGCGCCGGCTGGGGTTCCCATCGTTTGGGGACCAGGCGGAGGCTCGGCGAGGCTTGTCGGGCTGATGGGTGGGCTCCTGGTCCTGCGTCAGCACGATCATCCCCTTCGCCAAGGCTGCCTCGATCGGCGCCCGCACCGACGGCGGCATGGCCGGCGCCGACCGGAGAAGGCCTCAGCCCGACGAAGATGACGAAATGCGCCCCCACCGAAGAGATGGGGGCGCATTCGTCAGCTTCGTCTACTTGAGTGCTGTACCGCCCGAGTTGTGGTACGCGATCGTCTTGTTGATCAGGTTTCCGCCGTCGGTCTCGACCGAGGTCTGTTCCTGCTGCCCTGGACCGAAGAACAGGCCGGCGACATGGGCGTTCGCCACCTGGTCCATGTGCCCGAACAACCAGTCCACCTTGTCGTCCTTGTAATGGTTGAGAGTGTTGTTCTGCGCCATGTTGCCCACGGGGATCTGCCACAGGACCACCGGCTTGCCCACGGACTCGGACATCGTCTTGTAGAACTGCAGCGCGGCGGCGGCCTTCTGGTCGTTCCAGAAGTGGTCACTGCCGCCGTGGGCCGGCTGTGCGTACCAGCCCGCGTCGCGGTCCGAGACATCGGTGGCCAGGAAGTCGGCGTTCTTCGCCCCGAAGCTCTCGTAGGACTTGACGCAGGCCTGCGTGTTGGTCTGCCAGTCGAAGCAGGAGAGGTGCATCCCCGCCTCGGCGTTCGGCGCGTACTTGTGCGCCATCGAGATCAGGCACTGGGCGAGCCCGGTGGCGCTGTTCTCCTGCGATCCGCAGTCCGTCGGATTGGCGCTCTTCACCTGTGCGGGAACCTGGTGCGGATCGCCGAGCGAGCGGACGTAGCCCCAGAAGTCGGGCTCGAGGTCGATCGCGGCCTGCGTCTTGCCGATCTTCTGGAGGAAGAAGCGGTAGTCGTTCAGGTAGCGGGTGAGCAGGTCGGTCCGGTTGATGGCCTTGACCTCACCCGGACCGTCGCCCTCGCCCGCCGCATCGCCGAGGTCGCGCAACGAGTACCAGGTCCACAGCATCTTCTGCGGACGCGAGCTGCCCTTGTACGTCGCCTGGGACACCACGTCGTCCCGCCAGGTCACGTACGTGCCGGGCGCCGTGGTGCTGCCGTTCCAGCAGCCCCACCAACCCGACCAGTCGTCGTGGCACTTCGCTGCCGTGTAGTAGTCCGACGAGGGCGCGGGCTGGCTGTGCACATAGGCGTACCGCACGTCGAACGGCGCGGCGGCCGCCGAGGCGTCGGACATCGAGCCGCCGACGAGCACCGTGCTGCTGCCCAGGAAACGCTTCGACGAGCTGCCGCCACCGGCCACGGGAGACGGCGTCGACGACGGGTGCGAGCTGCTCGGAGCCGGGCTGCTGGGAACGCTGCTGCTCGGCGCGGTGGGCGTACCGGAGCTGCCGACACTCCCGGCCGGGACGAGTTTCCACTGCTGATCGGCGCCGCCCCGGTCGCGGTTCTGGACGACACCGCTCCCGTTGGCTTTGGCGGCGTTGTGGACATCGACGGCCATGCCACTGAAGCGATTAACCAGACGCACATAGCCGTCCGGCGACTTGGACAGTTTGAACTGCTGGTTGGTGCCGTTCAGGTCTTTCCACTGCACGATGGCGGAGCCGGCGGTCTTCGACCAGCCGAGGTCGTCCAGCACCTTGCCGGAGTTCCGGTTCTGCAGCCGGTAGTACCCGTCACCCGCGTCGATGAACCGCCACTGCTGGTTGGCCCCGCCGTGACGGCTCCACTGCACCACCTCGGCGCCGTCCTTCGTGGCGAAGGCGCGGTCGTCCAGCACCTTGCCGCTGTTGCGGTTGACCAGCACGTACCACTTCTTCAGATCCAGGGTTTTTTGCTGCGCCGAAGCCTGGCTGACCACGACAGCCGAGCCGGCCACGACCACCATGGCGAGACCCGCCCAGAGACCCCGACGCGCGAGCAACCGACGGCCACGATGCTTCGGGCGATCACCGCGGGCGTCGCCGTCGGCACGGTGGCCGCCGACGCGGGACGCCACCGATGACGTGGGTGGGCCGGGGACATGTCTGTGCTCTCGTTCCGGGGACATGCCTGTGCTCTCTTTCAGCCGTTGCATCTGACCGGACCACTTGGCCGGACAACGCTTAGTGGTCCGAGAGGCCGAAAAGGTTGCCGCGAAGATCCACAGATTTTTTTTCGCCTTGACCGCTTCCCGTTCGCCGCGGAGCACGGCACGCCTGACGCCGGTGGTGGCGAACGCCTGATGGCTGGTCGGGGAAGGACGACGAGATCGACCTGGACGTCGAGGATCTGCGGGCGCATGTCTCGCTGCAGGCCGAGGTGCTGGATCTGCTCAAACTGAATGTGGGCGCCGACGTCTCGCTCGGCCGGGTACATCTGGGCATCTCGGGCGTCGAGGCACAGGCCCAGCTCAAGGTGCGCCTCCACCACGTCGCACAGATCATCGACCGAGTGCTCACCACGCTCGACCGCAACCCGGAGATCCTTCACGAGCTGGCGCGTGGAGTCGGGTCCGCCGTGCAGGATGTCGGCGTCGGAGCACGTCACGCCGTGGGGGAGCTGGGTACGGGTGCCGGAAGGGCCGTCCAGGAGGTCGGATGGGGCGCCGGAGCCGCCGTACAGGATGTCGGTCAGGGAGCCGGGAGGGCCGTTCAGGAGGTGGGCGGTGGTGCCGGACGCGCGGTGGAGGATGTCGGCCATGAGACGAGCCGGACCGTCGGAAGCGCCAGCGAGGTGGTGGGCGGCACCGCCGGGAGCGTGGCCGGACAGGCTGCGGGTGTGACGGAAGCGGCGGGTGACGCGGTACGGGCCGGCGGCGGCTCCGTCGCGCACACAGCGGAGACCGCCGACGCCACTGCGGATCGGACCGAGCTGGCCGAGCCGCGTGCGGCGCGCAAGGGCGCGGAGGGAGAACGGGGCCGGGCCGGCCGGAGTCAAGGCGGCACCCGTACGCGCCGGGCACGCGGAGACGATGGGAAGCTGCCGCCGAGGTCCGGTCGCCTACGTACCGCCAAGGAGCCGGAGGAGCCGCCCTGAACGCGAGGGGCGGGCGCCGGGAGCCCGGTGGGGGACATCATGTTCCGGTCGACGGTCCACGCCGAACGGCTCCGCTTCACGCAGGAACCCCAGACAGTCGTCCGCTTCCCCGGCACCGGGAAGCGAGAGTCGACGAGCCACAGCGACCGGACCCACCTACCGGACCCGGTCATCCCCGTTCGGGAATACCAGGACGTCACCGTCGCCCACCACCTTGCGACCCGGCTCACCAGGGAACCGGAGGCCGGGCGGAGCGGAGACGACGACACGGACGAGTGATTCGCAGTGCCAACGGTCGCGGAGTCGGCGACATGGTGCCTTTCCGCTTCGGGCGAGACCGGCTGCCCGGAGGAGTGCGCCCGCGCCCACCTCTCCTAGGCTGGGCACAGCAGGCTCCGCACACGCGCTCCGAAGGGAGTTCGGCCATGCCCGGCTGGACCACCAACGACATCCCCGGTCTGACCGGCCGCATCGCCGTCGTCACCGGCGCCAACAGCGGGCTCGGGTACGTCACCGCGCGGGAGCTCGCCCGCAAGGGGGCGCGGGTGGTGCTCGCGTGCCGCAGCGAGGTGCGGGGGAACGCGGCGGCGGACCGGATCCTCGCCGAAGTCCCGGACGCGGTGGTCGAGTTCGGCCGACTGGACCTCGGCGACCTGGGATCCGTACGCGACTTCGCGGACGGTTTCCGGTACGACCACCTCGACCTGCTCGTCAACAACGCCGGGGTGATGGCGCTGCCGTACGGCACGACGGCGGACGGCAACGAGACCCAGTTCGGCGTCAACCACCTGGGCCACTTCGCCCTGACCGGCCTCCTCCTACCGGTGCTGCTGGCCACCCCGGGCGCCCGCGTCGTGACCGTCTCCAGCGGGATGCACGCGCTCGCCAACATCGACATCGCCGACCTCAACAGCGAACGCCGCTACCGCCGTTGGATCGCCTACGCCCGCTCCAAGACCGCCAACCTGCTCTTCACCCACGAGCTGTCCCGCAGGTTGGCGGCGCAGGGAGCGGACATGGTCGCGGCCGCGGCCCACCCCGGCTACGCGGCGACCAACCTGCAGGGCGCCGGGCCACGGATGGAGGGGCGTCGGCTGACGGGGCGGGTGATGGAACTCGGCAACATGGTCTTCGCGCAGTCGGCGGAGGCGGGGGCGCTGCCCGTCCTGTACGCGGCGACGGCGGCCGACGTACAGCAGGACTCGTTCACCGGGCCGCCGTTCATGATGTGGCGCGGGGCGCCGAGGCCGTCGTGGCGGGCGCCCTGGACCCTCAACGACGAGGCGGGAGCGCGCCTTTGGGCTGCTTCCGAGCGGCTGACGGGGGTGTCGTACGACGCCCTGAAGGGCTGAAGCAGGCCAGTGCCGACAGGACTTGCGTGCCGAGGGCCGGTGCCTCAGGCCGTAGCCCCGCTGTCCACCACCAGGTCCGTCCCCACCACCGAGGACGCGTCGTCCGACGCCAAGTACAGGACGGCGGCGGCGACTTCGGATGTCGTCGAGACGCGGCCGAGAGGGAGGGTGGCCGCGGCGCGGGTGGTGCGGTCGGACTCCGTCTCGCCGGGGCGTAGGGACATGGGGGTCTCCACGGCGCCCGGGCTGACCTCGTTGATGCGGACGCCCTCGCGGATGTGGTCGAGGGCGGCACCCCGGGTGAGGGCGGAGACGGCGGCCTTGGTGGCGGCGTAGGCGGCGGCGCCGGGGACGCGGGTGTGGGCGCCGAAGGTGGAGGCGATGTTGACGATCGTGCCGCCCGAGGGCTGCCGGCGCATCTGGCGGATCTCGGCCTGGAGTGTCAGGAAGACGCCGGTGATGTTGGTGTTCAGCTGGTCCCGCCAGGCCTGCTCCGGGAGGTCGGCCAAGGGTTGCCCGCCTCGGAAGACGCCCGCGTTGTTGACGGCCACGTCGAGTGAGCCGAAGTCGTCCACGGCGGCGGAGACCAGGGCCTCTACGTCCGTGCCGTCCGTGACGTCGGCGGTGACCGCCAGCGCCTTGCCCCCGGTCCGCTCGATCAGGGCGACCGTCTCGTCGAGCGGTTCCCGTCGCCGTCCTGCCACGACGACCCGCGCGCCCTCGGAGGCCAGGGCCAGGGCGACGGCCCGGCCTATCCCCGATCCCGCGCCGGTGACGAGGGCGGTCCTGTCCGTGAAGCGGGTCCTGGTCATGATCTCCCCTTTTCTTGACCGAACGGTTCAATATAAAGGCGCGGAAACAGAAACCACCCCTCCCGGTGAGGAGGGGTGTATCAGGTCAGCAGCGCCAGCGCCTGTTCCGCCGCGTCCCGCACCCGGGCCGGGTCGTCGGACGCCTTGCCCACCACCCGCAGGCCCTGCAGCAGCACCAGCAGCATGCGGGCGAGGGCGAGTGGATCGCGGTCGGCCGCCAACTCGCCCTGTGCCTGGGCCCGTAGCAGCGTCGAGTGCAGGACCGTCTCCAACTGGTCCCAGTTGCGCTCGACCTGTCGGGCCGCCGCCGGGTCGTGCGGGGCGAGTTCGGCCGCGGTGTTGGTCACCAGGCAGCCGTTCAGGCGGAGTAGGGCGTCGGACGCCTCGGCGGCGTAGCGGCGTACGACCGCTCGGACCGCCGGCAGTGCCGGGCCCGGCCGGGACAGCTCCCGCACGATCGGCGGGAGGCCTGCCCGGTCGTAGCGTTCCAGCGCCTTCAGATACAGGTCGTGCTTGTTGCCGAAGGTCGCGTAGATGCTGGCGCGGCCGATGCCCAGGTGTTCCACCAGGTCGGACATCGACGTCGCCTCGTAGCCGCGCCGCCAGAACAGCTCCAGGGCTGCCTGCAGCGCGGCCTCGGGATCGAACTCCTTGGTCCTGGCCACGGACCGCAGCCTAGGTTCAATGAGAACGATCGGTCAAGAAAGCCGCATTCGGCAGGCTCACGCCGCCCGTACCTCGTACGTCGCCACCCGCACCGTCTCGTCGTCCAGGCACTGCCCGCTCCCCAGGTCGAACCGCTGCTTCAGCAGGGGCGAGGCGACGAACGGGCGGCCCTGGTGGGTGCCGGTGAGGCCGCGGGAGAGGACCGCCGCGCCGCCGAAGGGGTCGCGGTTGTCGATGGCGTAGAGGGTGCCGTTGCGGTCGCGGAACAGGGCCGCCTGGCGGCCGTCGGGCAGAAGTGCCGCCACGCCTCGGCCGGGGACCAGCTGGGTGAGGTCGCAGACCGTCAACCAGCCGTCCGCCAGCTGTACTTGGACCTTCAGATCGGTCGTCTCGGGTGCCAGGGTCATCGCTGGGCGCTTCCTTCCAGGACGTCTTCAGCAGGGCGCATGCCGATGGACAGCAGCGGCAGGTCGGGCTTCATCTGGTCGCGTTCCGGCACGAAGCCGACGACCGGGTCGGGGGTGTCGGGGGCGTTCACGAAGGACACGAACCGGGCGAGCTTGTCGGGGTTGTTGATGGTGGTCGCCCACTCGTCGGCGTAGTTCGCCACGTGCGCCGCCATCAGGGACTCCAGCTCCTCGCAGATGCCGAGGGAGTCCTCGACGACCACGTCCCGGATGTGGTCCAGGCCGCCGGGGATGCGCTCCAGCCAGGTCGACGTGCGCTCCAGGCGGTCGGCGGTGCGGATGTAGAACATCAGGAACCGGTCGATCAGCTTGATCAGTTCGGCGTCCGTGAGGTCCTGGGCCAGGAGGTCCGCGTGGCGCGGGGTGGCGCCGCCGTTGCCGCCGACGTAGAGGTTCCAGCCGTTCGACGTGGCGATGACGCCGAAGTCCTTCGACTGGGCCTCCGCGCACTCGCGGGCGCAGCCGGAGACCGCCGACTTGAGCTTGTGGGGAGACCTGAGCCCCCGGTAGCGCAGCTCCAGGTCGATCGCCATCCGGACCGAGTCCTGGACGCCGTAGCGGCACCAGGTGGAGCCCACGCAGGACTTCACCGTGCGCAGCGCCTTGCCGTACGCGTGGCCCGACTCGAAGCCGGCGTCCACCAACCGCATCCAGATCAGCGGGAGTTGCTCGACGCGCGCGCCGAACATGTCGATCCGCTGGCCACCCGTGATCTTCGTGTAGAGGCCGAAGTCGCGGGCGATCTCGCCGATGGTGATCAGACCCTCGGGGGTGATCTCACCCCCGGGGATGCGCGGGACGACGGAGTACGAGCCGTTCTTCTGGAGGTTGGCCAGGAAGTGGTCGTTGCTGTCCTGCAGGGCCGCCTGCTCGCCGTCCAGGACGTAGCCGCTCGCGCCGATCGTCGGGGCCAGGGAGGCGATGATCGAGCCCACCGCCGGCTTGCAGACCTCGCAGCCGTCGCCGCCCTTGGCCTCGTCGCGGCCGTAGCGGTCGAGCAGGTCCTGGTAGGTGTTGATGCGCAGGGCGAGGACGATCTCGTAGAGCTCCTCGCGGGTCTGCGAGAAGCAGCCGCACAGGCCCTTGTCGACCTCGACGCCGGACGCCTCCAGCTCGGCGGTGACCAGCTGGCCGAGCACCTTGACGCAACTGCCGCACGTCGTACCGGCCTTGGTGCACTTCTTCACCTCGGGCACGGTGGTGCAGTTGTGCTCGGTGACCGCCCCGCGGATCGTGCCCTTGCGGACGTTGTTGCAGGAGCAGATGATCGCGTCGTCCGGCAGCGCGGTCGGGCCGAGCTGGACCGACTCCCCGGCGCCGGCGGGCAGCACCAGCGACTCGGGCGAGACCGGGGGGACCGAACCGGTGAAGGCCTTGAGCGTGCCGTACGCCTCCGCGTCGCCGACCAGGATGCCGCCGAGCAGCGTGCCGTCGCGGCCGATGACCAGCTTCTTGTACAGGCCGGCGCGGGAGTCGGAGTAGACGACGTCCAGGCAGTCCTCGGTCGCGCCGTGCGCGTCACCGAAGGAGGCGACGTCGACTCCGAGGAGCTTCAGCTTGGTCGAGAGGTCGGCGCCGGTGAACGTCAACTCCTCGCCCTCGTCGGCGGCGATCGTCGCGGCGGCCGTCTCGGCCTGCTCGTAACCGGGGGCGACCAGGCCGTACACCCGGCCGTCGGAGGCCAGCGCGCACTCGCCGATCGCGAACACGTGCGGGTCGGAGACCGTACGGCACTGCTCGTCGACCGCGATGCCACCGCGCTCACCGACCAAAAGGCCGCAGTCCCGGGCGAGTTGGTCCCTCGGCCGTACACCGGCGCTGAACACCACGAGGTCCGTCGCGAGTTCGGAACCGTCCGACAGCTTCATGCCGGTCACGGCACCGGACCCGTCGACCACGATCTCCTGCGTACCGACGCCCGTGTGGACGGTCAGGCCCATCTCCTCGATGGTGCGCAGCAGGGCCGCGCCGCCGCCCTCGTCGACCTGGACGGGCATCAGCCGGGGCGCGAACTCCACGATGTGGGAGGTGAGTCCGAGGCCCTTCAGCGCGCCGGCCGCCTCGAGGCCCAGCAGACCGCCGCCGACCACCGCGCCCGTCGTACGGGTCTTCGCGTACTCCTCGATCGCGAGCAGGTCCTCGATCGTGCGGTAGACGAAGCAGCCCTCGGCGTCCTTGTTGGGGACGGGGGGTACGAAGGGGAAGGAGCCGGTGGCGAGGACGAGGACGTCGTAGTCGACCACCAGTCCGGACCTGGCCGTCACCTTCCGCGTCTCGCGGTCGACGGAGACCGCCGGGTCGCCGATGTGGAGCTCGATGCCGTGGTCGTTGATGAACTCCATGTCCGTCATGGAGAGTTCCTCGGGCGTCCGGCCCGAGAAGTACGAGGTGAGCGCTACGCGGTCGTACGCGGGACGCGGCTCCTCGCACAGCACGACCACGCGGTGCGTGGCGGTCAGGCCGCGCTCGGCGAGCGCTTCGAGGAAGCGCTGGCCGACCATGCCGTGGCCGACGAGCACGATCGTGGGGGTGCCGGTGGACATCAGGAGCCTCCATCGTTGGTGAGCAGGTGGAGCAACGGGGCGCCGTCGGACGGGAGCGGCTCTGCTCCCTCCCAGGCGCGGGCGAGCGCGCCGACGGTGCCGAGTTCGCCGACGAGGACCCCGCCGACCAGGCGGTCGTCGCGGACGACGACCTTGCGGTAGGTGCCGCGGGTGGCGTCCGCCAGCTGGACGACGTCGTCCCCGGGACGCGGCTCCGTCTCGCCGAACGCCGCGAGGTCGAAGGGGGAGTCGTGCCCGACGAGGGTGAGCCGGGTCAGCGAACGGGTGCCGGTGTAGCGGGCGCCCGCCTTGCCGGCCGCACCCGCCAGCAACTCGGCGAGCACCTCGGCCTGTTCGAGCGCCGGGGTGGCGAGCCCGTACACGGTGCCGGCGTGCTGCACGCAGTCGCCGATCGCCCGTATGTGCGGGTCGGAGGTGCGGAGTTCGTCGTCGACGACGATGCCCTTGCGGACCTCGAGACCGGCGATCTGGGCGAGGCCCACCCGGGGGTGGACCCCGCAGGCCAGCACCACCAGGTCCGCGTCGAGCGCGTACCCGTCGTGCATCTCGACCGAGCGGACCGCGCCGCCGACGCAGCGCACGTCACGGACGCGGGTCTCGGTGTGGACCTCGACGCCGAGGTCCTTGAGGTGCCGCTTCACGAGCTTCGAGGCGCTCGGGTCGAGCTGGCGCTCCATGAGCCGCTCGCCCTGCTGGGCCAGCACGACCTGCGCGCCGCGCTGGGCGAGCGCGCGGGCCGCGGAGACCCCGAGGAGCCCGCCGCCGATGACAACCGTCCGCACGCCCGGCCGTACGGCCTTCGAGAGCCCCAGGCAGTCGTCCATCGTGCGGAACGCGTGCACGCCCTCGGGCAGCTCGTGGTCCGGGGTGAACAGGCCGCGCAGGGGCGGGAGTACGGGGTTCGAGCCGGTGGCCAGGACCAGCGTGTCGTATGCGATCTTCGAGCCGTCCGCGAGGTGTACGGCTCGCACCTCGCGGTCGATGCCCGTGACCCGGCCGCGGGTCAGCTCCGCAGGGGCGGGCAGCGCGATCACCTCGGGGTGGTACCGCCCGGCCAGCACCTCGGCGAGGAGCACCCGGTTGTACGGGCGGTGCTCCTCCTCGCCGATCAGCGTCACGGGCGTGCCGAGCTCACCGAGCCGCCGGGCGAGACGGACGCCCGCGAGGCCGGCGCCGATCACCACCACACGCGTATTCGAGGTCATGCCTAGGAGCGTGCGGTGCGGGTGTTACCCGGCAGCATCACATCTGTTTCTCGCGAGGAACGCTGCCCTCTTCAGGAGCGCGGGCGGGGTGTGAGGGTTCGGAGAACGCGCCGGGGGTGTGGTGTGAGATCGGCCGGGGTGGGGTGAACCGAACCCCCGGTTTCCGTGCAGGCCCCATCGTGTACGACCGGGTCCGCGGCGAGGCTGATGACATCGGGTTTCACCAGCTCACGCCCAGGGGGAAGCGCCGTGGAGACTGTCCGGTACGTCATGATTCGCGACACCGTCGCCGTACGGCTCCGTCGCGTCGTCCACGAGCCGTTCACCGCCGGCACGGCGCGCCGTTTCGCATACGCCGTGATCGCCTGTCCGTGACTGTGGCGTGCGTCCCACTGGCCTTGAGTTCGTAGTACATCGCCGACATCTTCGCCGAGCTCGACGCACAGGGGTCGCGAAAATCGCCTACGAGCAGGAGGCCGTCCGACGCTACGGTGCACTGATGACGACCCAGGTGATCGTGCTCAACGGCGGCTCCAGCTCCGGCAAGTCGGGACTCGTGCGGTGTCTGCAGGCGGTGCTGCCGGAGCCGTGGCTGGCCTTCTCGATCGACGGGTTCATCGGGCTGCTGCCCGCGTCGCTGCAGGCCTCGCTGGTCTCGGACGACGGCGAGGTGCAGGTGGGTCCGGAGTTCCGGAGGCTGGAGCAGGCCTGGCGGGAGGGGGTCGCGGCGACCGTGCGCGCGGGCGCCCGAGCCGTCGTCGACGACGTCTTCCTCGGCGGGCCGGAGTCCCAGGACCGGTGGCGCAGGACACTCGCCGGGCTGGACGTGCTGTGGGTCGGCGTGCGGTGCGAGGCCGCGGTGGCGGCCGGCCGGGAGATCGCCCGGGGTGACCGGCCGCCGGGGATGGCGGAGAAGCAGGCGGAGCTGGTCCATCAGGGGGTGGAGTACGACCTGGTGGTCGACACCACGCACACGGAGTCGCTGGAATGCGCGCGGACCATTGCGAGAGCGGTCAGCGACGGCTCCCCGTGAGATGCGCGAACACGACCAGGTTGCCCTGGTAGCCGGTCGACCGGGAGTACCCGCCGCCGCAGGTGATGACCCGTAGCTCGGGCCGGTCCGCGGCGCCGTACACCTTCTGGTTGGGGAAGCGCCGGGCGTCGTACACCTCCACCGCGTCCACGCCGAACAGCGCGACGCTTCCGTCCCGTCGGTCCACCTCGATGCGGCTGCCCTTCTTCAGGGCGCCGAGGTCGTAGAAGACGGCGGGACCGTCGGCGTTGTCGACGTGGCCGGCCACGACCGCGGTGCCGTTCGCACCGGGGGTGGTGCCGGCCTCGTACCAGCCGGCGAGGTTCTTCTTCGCCGCGGGCGGGACGTCGAGGCTGCCGGTGGGGGTGAGGGCGAGGCCCATGAGAGGGGCGTTCACGTGGATCGAGGGGATACGGATGCGGTCGGGCGGAGAGGGGGGCATCGCGGGCGCGGAGCGGGGGTCGGCGTGAGCCGCGGAGTGGGCCTGGGCGGCGGAGGGTTGCGGCGGGGCGTGTGTCTCCGCACCACTGCGCAGGAGCCACGCGCCGCTGCACAGGGCGGCCACGGTGACCGCACCTATGGCGGCATTGCTGAATCGGCGCACGCGAGCCTCCTAGGGATCCAGGGATCGACCCGTTCCCCCTCCGGGCCGCGAGGGGCGTCGGACCCGGAGGGGGAGGGACATGCGGTACCGGCGGACGGACAGCGGAGGGTGTCCGTCAGATCCCGTCGCCTCTCGCCCGGCGATGCAGGAGCCAGGTACCGCCCGCGGCGGCGACGGCGAGAGCCGCCACACCGGCCGCGGTCTGTACGGGGTCGGGGCCCATCACACCGCCGACCCCCGTCTTCACACTTCCCCGGGGCTGCACCTGCCCGCGCGCCGCGCTCAGCGTCACCACCAGGTCGCCGGAGACCTCCCGGCCGCCCTCCGCGCAGGTCGCGTCGACTTCGTACGTCCCCTGCTGCGCGCTCGGCGGCACCCGGAACTGCCCGATCGCGTCGCCCGCGTGCGTGGTCGGCGCCAGCGTGAAGGCACCGGCGCCCACCGCGCTCGCGTCACCGGCCGCCGTACCGCCGTCGCCGCACGCCGAGGTGTTCACGGTGACCTGCCCGCCCGGCACGACCGAGGACGGGTACACCTCCAGACTGCCGCCGTCCGACTCGCCGTACGCGGGCGCGGCCACGAACCCCGCGGCTGCGACGGTGAGCGCGGTACCGGCAAGCAGACGGGCGGTACGTCGCATCGGTGCTCCCTCGAGCTCTCGCTGATGTCCTCTGCTCTTCCGAGGTAAGTCGCAGCCGGCGGAGCGCGCTTCCTGAGGGTGTGTCAGAAATGGGGTGAATGGGTGTCAGGAAGGTGGGAGGAGGGGCGGGAAGGGGAGAATCTCAGCAGGTCATCGGCGTGAGGTGGGGGCCGGCGGAAGAGAACCCGAAGGGCGCAGGGTGCGCGGGTGAACGGGTGACCCGTGGGCGGCGGCAAGGGCTTGACCTCCACCAAACTTGAGGTACCAGGCTGTCCCGCATGCAGATCACACATGACGCCCCGCTCCGTGACGCCCCGTTCCTCGAGGCCCCGCTCCACGTCACTCTGATCCTCGGCAGCAACCGCCACGGCCGCTTCGGCCCGGTCGTCGCCGAGTGGCTCCTCGGCCGTATGCGCGACCGGGACGACCTGGTCACCGAGGTGGTGGACGTGGCCGACCTCGCCCTCCCCACGACCCTCGAACCGACGCCGGAGGCGAAGGCGGTCCTGTCCGCCGTCACCCCGAAGCTGGCCGGCGCCGACGCCTTCGTGGTCCTCACCCCCGAGTACAACCACTCGTACCCGGCGGGCCTCAAGAACCTGATCGACTGGCACTTCACGGAATGGCAGGCCAAGCCGGTGGCCCTGGCCTCCTACGGCGGCCTCTCGGGCGGCCTGCGCGCGGTGGAGCACCTCCGCCAGGTCTTCGCCGAGCTGCACGCCGTGACGGTGCGGGACACGGTGTCCTTCCACAACGCGGGCGCGGCGTTCGACGGCGGGAGGCTGAAGGATCCGGTGGGGGCGGAGGTGGCGGCGAAGCGGATGCTGGACCAGCTGATGTGGTGGGGGCGGGGGCTGAGGGAGGCGCGGGAGGCGCGGCCGTACGAGGGCTAGGAGGCCGTACGGGGCATCGGCAGGTAATGAAATCCTCTTCGCGGGTTGAAATTCAGGCCGTGCGTTCAAAGGCCTGTTCTGGGGACGACAAGAATTCCCTTGAAAAGGCGCGCTTCTGGATGTCGGGCTCGCGCCGTGCCGAACACTGCTGGGCATGGCCTTGAAAGTCCGTGAACCCGCACCCCCGTACGCCCGCCCAGCGCTGCTGGTCATCGCCGTGCTCGCCGCCGTGCTCTACACCTGGGGCATCGACCACAGCCAGTACCACACGTTCTACGCCAATGCCGCGCGCAGCATGACGGAGAGCTGGAAGGCGTTCTTCTTCGGCTCTTTCGACCCCGGGAATTCCATCACGCTCGATAAACTGCCCGGATTCCTCTGGCCGCAGGCGTTGTCCGCCCGGATCTTCGGTTTTCACGCATGGGCGCTGGTCCTTCCCCAGGTCGTGGAGGGAGTGACGAGCTTGTTCGTGCTGCACCGGCTGGTGTGGCGCTGGGCGGGGATCAACGCCGCGCTCGTCGCCGACACCGCGTTCCTGCTGACGCCGGTCGCCGTGGGGCTGTTCCGTACGGCGGTGGAGGACCCGGCCTTCACGCTGTGCGTGCTGCTCGCCGCCGAAGCGACCCAACGGGCCGCCAGGGACGGGAGGCTACGGACACTGGTGCTCGCCGGTGTGTGGGTGGGTGTCGGCTTCCAGAGCAAGATGCTGGAGGCGTGGGCGGTACTGCCCGCCCTCGCCCTGGTGTATCTGCTGTCGGCGCCGATCGCGTTGCGCAGGAGGCTGGTGCATCTGGGCGTGTCCGCCCTGGTGATGACCGCCGTCTCGCTGTCCTGGATGCTCGCCGTCACCTTCACGCCGGCCAAGGACCGGCCCTATGTGGACGGCACCACCAACAACTCCGCGTTCAGCATGGTGATCGGCTACAACTTCCTGAACCGCTTCTCCTCGCTCGGCATCAGCGCCGCCTCCACGGGCAGCGTGAGCGCGACGCAGGGCGGGAGGGGAGGCGGTGCGGAAGGCGCTACGGGAGAGCGTGCCGGAGCCGCTGCGGGAGTGCGTGCCGCAGGCGCACGGCACGCGGCCGGCCAGAACGGCTTCACCGGCGGCGGTGACCAGAACGGCTGGTCGAAGATGTTCGGCACATCGCTCGCCTCACAGACCGGCTGGCTGTACCCGTTCGCCGCCGTCTCCGTCGTCTGCGGCCTGCTGTGGCGCCGGGGGCGACCGCGCACCGACGGGATCCGGGCCGGATTCCTGCTCTGGGGCACCTGGCTGGCCACGTTCTTCCTGGTCTTCAGCGCGGGCAGCGTCGGCGGCCACACGTACTACATGGGCGTGATCGCCGTACCGCTGGCCGCGCTCACGGGCGGTGGCACCGTACTGATGTGGCGTGCCTACCGGGCCGGTGGCCGACGGGCGTGGGTGCTGCCGGGTGCGGTGGCGGCGACGGCGGGGTGGAGCGCGTATCTCGCCGGGGAGTTCCCGTCGTTCCTGCCGTGGCTGGCGCCCGTGGTGGGGGTGCTCGGTCTGGCCGCCGTCGTCCTGCTGGCGCCGGCCCGCCCCGGCGGTCGGACTCCGTCCGGCCGACGGATCGCCCTCACCGGCCTGGCCGCGGCCCTGGCCGCGGTGCTGATCGCGCCGGGCGCGTGGGCGGTGCAGGTGTTCAACCCCTCGTACCGCAGTACCGGCATGGGAGCGGTCGGCCCGTCCGCCACGAACCGCGGCCGTGCGTCCTTCGCGGCCTCCGGGTCACCGAGGTCGTCGTCGCCGTTCACGTCGGCGAGCGGCCGGACCGGGCGACTGCGGCGGGACGGGGCCACGCGGGACGCCTCCCGCGTCGGAGCAGTCGTCGGCGGCGGCGTCGGCGGCACCGGTGGCTTCGGTGGCATCGGTTCGGACGGTGGACTCACCACATCCCAGCGGAAGTTGCTCGCCTACACGAGCGCGCACCAGGGCTCGGCCTCGTACGCCTTCGCCACCACCGGCTGGAACAGCGCGTCCCCGTACATTCTCGCCGCCGGCGCCCATGTCCTGCCGCTCGGCGGGTTCAGCGGCAGGGTGCCGTTCCCCACACAGACGCAGTTCCGGCAGCTCGTCGACTCGGGCAGACTCCGGTATGTGCTGGTGGGCGGCGGTCGCGGCATGGGCGGCTTCATGTCCGGCGCTGCCGGCGGCGGGACGGGGTCCGGTACGACGACCACCGCGCGGATCACCCAGTGGGTCCGGTCCACCTGCACCCGCGTCCCGGCGTCGGCCTACGGCAGCACGGACACGGCAGCCTCGGCCGCGACCGGAACGGCCACCGCCCAGGTGCTGTACCGCTGCGGTCCGGGCAACTGAAAGCTGGGCCGGCCGACTCGACTGCTCGGCCGGTGTGCCACTGTGGCCGCCGTCTGGGCTGCTTACAGTGGCGCCATGAGCCATCACTCCGAAGCGCCTGTCACACCGGTCGAGGCCTACGACCCCCCCTACTACGTGGCTGTCTTCACCGCGGTGCGCACCCAGGACCAGAGTGGTTACAGCGAGACCGCCGCACGCATGGAAGACCTGGTGAAGGACGTCCCCGGGTTCCTCGGGATGGACCAGGCGCACACACCTGGTGGGCTGTCCATCACCGTCGGGTACTTCCGCGACGCCGACGCCCTCACCCAGTGGCGGAGCAACACCGAGCACCGCGCGGCGCAGAAGCGCGGGAAAGCCGAGTGGTACCAGAGCTACACGCTGCATGTGGCGAAAGTGGAGCGGAGCCACGGCTTCGTACGAGCGTAGGTCCCGCAGCCGCCCGTCAGGGGGAGCGCGGTCGACGGGGGCACGGTGTCGGGCTCGTCTCTCGCTCTCAGCGGCACAGGACAGCCGTGGCGGCTGTGCAACGTCCCGCGCCGCACAGCCGCCACCTCGCCCCGGCCCTCTCCGCTCAGTTCAGTTCACGTTCACCGCGCTCCAGGCCGCGGCCACGGCGTTGTACTCCGTACTCCCCGCCCCGTACAGATCCTTGGCCGCGTTGAGCGTCGCGACGCGCGCCCCCGCGTAGTTCGTCGACGACGTCATGTACACCGTGAGCGCCCGGTACCAGATCTGCCCCAGCTTCGCCCGCCCGATCCCGGTGACCGTGGAGCCGTTGTACGTGGGCGAGTTGTAGCTGACCCCGTTGATGGTCTTCGCTCCACTGCCCTCGGCCAGCAGATAGGCGAAGTGGTTCGCGACGCCGGACGAGTAGTGGACGTCGAGATTCCCGACCGAGGAGCTCCAGTAGTCCGCGGAGTTGCCGTCCTTCGACGGCTTGTCCATGTAGCGGAGCGCCTCCCGGCCGAAGCCGGAGCGGACGATCTTCTCGCCGATCAGGTAATCCCCGGGGTCCGAGGGGTTGTTGGCGTAGAACTCCACGAGCGTGCCGAGGATGTCGGAGGTCGCCTCGTTCAGACCGCCGGACTCGCCGGAGTAGGTGAGGGCGGCCGTCTTGGACGTCACCCCGTGCGTCATCTCGTGGCCCGCCACGTCCAGCGACACCAGCGGGCCGAGGCTCGTCCCGTCACCGTCGCCGTACGTCATGCAGAAGCAACTGTCGTCCCAGAAGGCGTTGTTGTAGCTGTTGCCGTAGTGGACGCGGTTGTAGGAGCCCTTGCCGTCGTTGCCGATGCCGTTGCGGCCGAAGGTGTTCTTGTAGAAGTCCCAGGTGACGTCCGTGCCGTACTGGGCGTCCACGGCCACGGTCGAACGGTCCGAAGTCGCCCCGGAACCCCAGTGGTTGTCGGTGTCCGTGAACACCGTCGAGGGGGCCCGGCTGACGCAGATGCTCGTCAGGAAGCACAGGTCCGTCTTGTTGGCTGCGTCGCCCGTGTACGTGTTTCCCCGCGTCGGGTCCTTGAGCTGGTACGTCGACCCGGACAGCGTCGTCTCCAGCGGAACCGTCCCGCTGTACAGCGACTTGCCGTCACCCGTCGCCGTCTCGATGTCGTCCCACGCGTCGATCTGCCGGCCGGTCGTCGCGTCGGTGAGCACGGTCCGCGCGACCGGGTTGCCCAGCGTGTCCTGGGCCGTGGCCTGGGTGCGCCAGGCCAGCTTCGGGGTGCCGTGCAGGGCGTCGACGACCAGCTGGGGCTTGGCCGTGAGCTTCTTCAGGGTCTCGCCGAGGTTCACCGCCCGCAGGGCGTTCGCCGCGAGGTCGGCGGCCTTGGGGGCCGATATGGAGGGGACGATCGAGGCGAGGGATATCCTGCCCGTCGTCGCGCGGTTCGCGGAGCGGTACGTGCCGTCCTTCGCCAAGTGGACCACGAAGTCACCGCCCAGCACCGGGAGCTGGCGGTATGTACGGTCGTAGCGGACGTGCTGCGTGCCGTCGCTGTCGACGATCACGTCCCGGACCGACGTGCCCTCGGCCGAGGTGAGGCCGAGGCTCGCGGCGTGCGCGAGGAGGGCGGAGGCCGCGTTCTCGAGCGCGGAGGACCTGGACGGTCGGTCGGCCGCCACGGCGGCGGGGGAGAGAGCGGACGCCAGCAGGGCGGCGGTGGTGGCGGCGACGCCGGTGGCGGCGGCGAGACGACGGGACCTTCGGGCGGTGCTCGGGTGCAGCCGTATCCGACTCATCGGTCTCCTCGGTTGGGCGCGGGCGCGCGTGGGGACGGGCCTGATGTTGACCAAGATTTAAGAGGGCATGACAGCCGGAGGTAAAGAGCGCGGATGGGGAGGTGTGTGTGGAGAGAGAATCGTTTTTGTGACTCCCCGACTGCCCTTCTTCGTCTACGGCACCCTCCGCCCCGGCGAGATCAACCACGACCTCTTCCTCCGCGGCCGCACCCGCACCGAGGAACCGGGGCGTCTGACCGGTTCCGTGCTCTACGACGGCCCCGGTTACCCATGGGCCGTGGAGGAGGCGGGCGGACTGGTGTACGGCGACCTCGTCACCGCACTGCCCGAGCGGTACGAGGAGTTGCTCGTCGCCCTCGACCGGCTGGAGGACTACGCGCCCGGTGATCCGCGCAATCTCTACGAGCGGGTCCCGCGTGACGTGCGGCGCGACTGCGACGGCGCCCTCGTCCGCGCCTGGGTGTACCTCGCCGCCCCCTCCGTCGCCACCCGACTGCGCACCCACGGCAAGCTGATCGAGAGCGGCGACTGGTTCCTCCGGCGTTGAGGACGTCCCCGGCCTGTACGGCGCGCGACCGGACCGGCTCCTGCGAGCCCGTGAAGGGCGCCGCCGTGGAGATCTGGCACCGCGACGCCTGGGGCCACCACTCCGGCTGCACCACCGCCAACCCCGGCGGCAGCGCGCCGCTCAGCGGGAAGCCGAGCGGCAGCACCAGCGCCGGGGCCTCGCCCGGCCTCACCCGCTGCCCGGCCCCGGACCACTCGGTCGTCCCGTCCGCCGGGTGCCGCACCTCGGCCCGTACGTCCTCCCCGCACGCCACATGCCGTACGGGAAATGTCAGTTCGGCCTCCCCGCCGCACCGATACACAGGTCGCCGACGACCGGCTACGGCTGGACCGCCTCCACCCGCACCGCACACGCCTTGAACTCCGGCATCCGTGAGGTCGGGTCCAGCGCCGGGTTGGTCAGGGTGTTGGCGCGGCCCTCGCCCGGCCAGTGGAAGGGCATGAAGACCGTGTCGGGGCGGATCGAGGTGGTGATGCGGGCCGGTGCCACCGCCCGGCCCCGCCGGGACACCACCGCCAGCGGGTCGCCCTCCGCCGCCCCGAGCCGGGCCGCGAGCCGAGGGTGCAGCTCGACGAAGGGGCCGGGTGCGGCGGCGTTCAGCTCGTCGACGCGGCGGGTCTGGGCACCGGACTGGTACTGGGCGACGACCCGGCCGGTCGTCAGCAACACCGGGTATTCGTCGTCGGGCTCCTCGGCGATGGCCCGGTGGGTGACGGGGACGAAGCGGGCCCGGCCGTCGGGGGTGGCGAAACGGTCGAGGAAGAGGCGGGGGGTGCCGGGGTGGGCGCCCGTGCCCGAGGCGGGTTCGTCGCCGGGAGCGGCCGGCGAGACAACCTCGCCGGCACCGGATGCCTCGGCACGGGCGTCATCCGCGGCAGCGGCTCCCTGGCCGGCGCCGGCTTCCTCCGCTTCCGCCGGGCACGGCCAGAACACCCCGTTCTCCTCCGCCAGTCGGCGATAGGTGATCCCGGAGTAGTCGGCCGGCCCGCCCGCGCTCGCCCGGCGCAGCTCCTCGAAGACCTCCTCGGCGTCGGTCGGGAAGCCCTTCTCGACACCGAGCCGGTCGGCCAGTTCGTGCATGACCTCGAGGTCGCTGCGGACGCCGTCGGGAGGCGTGATCGCGCGCAGGCGCAGCAGCACACGGCCCTCCAGATTCGTCGTCGTGCCCGTCTCCTCCGCCCACTGCGTCACGGGAAGCACCACATCCGCCAGAGCCGCCGTCTCCGACAGCACGACGTCACAAACGGCAAGGAAATCAAGGGACTTGAACCGCTCCTCGATATGCGCGGCACGCGGTGCCGACACCACGGGATTGGACCCCATCAGCAACAGCGACCTGATGTCCCCACCGAGGGCGTCGAGAAGCTCGTACGCACTGCGCCCCGGCCCTGGAAGGCTGTTGGGGTCCACACCCCACACCTCGGCCACATGCCGCCGCGCCGCCGGATCGTCCAGCTTGCGGTAGCCGGGCAACTGGTCGGCCTTCTGGCCGTGTTCACGCCCGCCCTGTCCGTTGCCCTGCCCGGTCAGACAGCCGTAACCGCTGAGTGGCCGCCCCGCACGACCCGTCGCCAGGCACAGGTTGATCCACGCGCCCACGGTGTCGGTGCCCTTGGACTGCTGCTCGGGCCCGCGCGCGGTGAGCACCATCGCGTTCTCCGGCTCGCAGAACATCCTGACGGCTTCCCGGAGTTGAGGCACGGACACCCCGGTGATCCGCTCCACGTACTCCGGCCAGTGCGCCATCGCGGCCGCCCGCGCGTCCTCCCAGCCGACGGTCCGCCCGGCCACGTACTCCTCGTCGACCCGGCCCTCCGCGACGACCAGGTGCAGCAGGCCCAGTGCGAGGGCCAAGTCGGTTCCCGGCCTCGGCGCCAGGTGCAGGTCGGCCTGCTCGGCCGTCCGCGTCCGCCGCGGGTCGATGACGATCAGCGTGCCGCCGTTCTCCTTCAGTTCGGTGAAGAACCGCAGCGACGGCGGCATGGTCTCCGCGAGGTTGGAGCCCACGAGGATCACGCAGCCCGTCCTCGGGATGTCCTCCAGCGGGAACGGCAGCCCCCGGTCCAGCCCGAACGCCTTGATCCCGGCCGCCGCCGCGGACGACATGCAGAAGCGCCCGTTGTAGTCGATCTGCGAGGTGCCGAGCACCACCCGCGCGAACTTGCCGAGTGTGTACGCCTTCTCGTTCGTGAGACCGCCGCCGCCGAAGACGCCGACCGCGTCCGGGCCATGTTCCGTACGCGTTCGACGCAGTCCCTCGGCGATCCGGTCCAGTGCCTCGTCCCAGGTGGCGGGCACCAGAGTGTCCTCGGAGCGCACCAACGGGGAGGTCAGGCGCACCCGGGACGAGAGCACGGCCGGCGCCGTACGGCCCTTGCCGCACAGCGCGCCCCGGTTCACCGGGAAGTCCGCGCGCTCGCTGACCTCGACCGTGCCGTCCGGTGCGGGCGTCAGGTTCATCCCGCACTGCAGGGCGCAGTAGGGGCAGTGGGTGGGCGTCACGGAGTTCTGCATGCCCTTCAGCGTGCTTCGGGCGTGTTACGTGCGGGGCGGCCCCTTGTTACGCGGACAAGACGGCGACCTCCCGACCGGACCCGGTCGGCGGTGAGGGGCGCACCGAACCGCCCAGGAGTCGCAGCCAACCGACGCGGAAGTTGCCTCTGTGACGAAAGTCGCCACATGCGGCTCACTCGGTCCCGTGAATGGCCGATCACGCATCGTTGAGGGTTAAGACGTCGTTTCTTATGGCGTGATCGTTCGTTGAAACGTGCATGACAGATCTGGTTGAGCGGCTGGTGCCGGACGAGTTGTGGGTGTTGTTCCGGCGGGTGGTACCGCCGACGGAGGTCATACGTCCGCAGGGTGGCGGCCGGCGTCGAGCGGGTGACCGCGAAGCATTGGCCGCGATCATTTTCGTGGCGACCTCGGGCTGCACCTGGCGGCAGTTGCCGCCGGTGTTCGGCCCGAGCTGGCAGACGGTCTACCGACGCTTCGCCCAGTGGAGCCGGGCCCGGGTCTGGGCCCGCCTCCACCGCGTCATCCTCGATGAACTCGGCGCCCGCGGGGAACTCGACTGGTCGCGCTGCGCGATCGACTCCGTCAGCATGCGGGCCGCAAAAGGGGGCCTCTGACAGGACCGAATCCGACCGACCGTGGCAAGCCCGGATCGAAAATCCACTTGATCACCGACCGGAACGGACTGCCGATCTCGCTGGGCATTTCCGGCGCGAACATGCACGACAGTCTCGGCCTTGAACCGCTCGTGCGCGGCATCCCGCCGATCCGGTCCCGGCGTGGACCTCGTCGACGGCGCCCCGGCAAGCTCCACGCAGACAAGGGCTACGACTACGACCACCTGCGCCGCTGGCTCCTCAAGCGTGGCATCCGGCACCGCATCGCCCGCAGAGGAATCGAGTCCTCACAGCGCCTGGGGCGTCACCGCTGGGTGGTCGAGAGAACCGTGTCCTGGCTGGCCGGCTGCCGACGCCTCCACCGCCGCTACGAACGCAAGGCTGAACACTTCCTCGCCTTCGTCGGCATCGCAGCACTCCTGATCGGATACCGCCGCCTCGATAGACCGATCAAACCAAGAAACCAGTGAGCCGAGGCCGGGCCTCCTCGCGTCCGAAGGCCAGCACCTTCGCAAGTACCTCGCGCATCTCGTCAATGCCTTCGGCCGGCACGTCGAGCACCGCCTCGATCTCCGCATCCTCCAACTCCAAGTCATCCAGACAACCGGGGTCCAGCGACACCGTGAGCAGGTCGTCTGTCAGAGCCACCTCGCGGACACAGCCATAGGCCGTGCACTGGTCCGGGGTCATCACGCAGTACGTGTCGAGCCCGAGCGAGATGTCCTGTGCGGACGGCTCACCGATAGCGCTCGTGAACAGCAGGAAGAAGCCCTCATCCTCCTCCGCCATGCCAGCCTGCATCTCGCCATCAACGTCGACCTCGGCAGCCACCGCACGGGCTGTGAACCTGTATGTCATGCGCCGGTTCTACCAGGAGCCCAGCACAGCTCACGCCAACCCTCCGCCAACAAGTGCTGTAGACACCTCCATAAGAAACGACGTCTAAAGGGCTCCATAGCACCCTGGCTCCCTGCGCGCACGGCCCCGCACGGCGCACGACTCCGCACGGCGTTCGACAGACCGGGCATGCCCGCCGCACGTCAAGAACGCCGCGTGTTCCACGCCCTGTTCGCGACCGAGGACCAGAAGGAAGGAATGACGGCCTTCCTGGAGAAACGCGCCCCGCACTTCACCGGGCGCTAGCGAGCGCCCTGCTCACCCCCGGTTCCTTGGGCCCGAGGAACTGGGGGTCGGGCCGGAACAGGGCGTCCAGCGCCGCCTTGCCCGCCGCGAAGATCTCGCGGGTACCGCCGTAGTACCAGGTCACGTTGTGCTGGTCCCTCACCGCGACCCCGTACGACGAGACACCGGCCGCCTGGCACAGCGCCACGGCCCGCCGGATGTGGAACCCCTGGCTGATCAGCACGGCGCTGTCGACGCCGAAGATCTTCTTGGCCCGGACACACGAGTCCCAGGTGTCGAACCCGGCGTAGTCACTGACGATCCGCCCGCCCGGCACGCCGTGCTTCGTCAGATAGGCGCGCATGGCATCGGGCTCGTCATAGTCCTTGCGACTGTTGTCACCGGTCACGAGGACGACCTTGACGCGCCCCTCGCGGTACAGCAGGGCGGCGGCATCGAGTCGGTGGGCCAGATACGGCGACGGCTCCCCGTCCCACAGGCCGGCCCCGAAGACGACGGCGACCTCGGTGCGGGGCGCGTCCGCGGTCGTCCGCAGACGGTCGGCCGTCACGACATACATCCAGGTCGCCGGAAGCAGTGCCAGTACGCACACGGCCATCACGGCCTGCACCAGCCGCCGCTGCCCGGTACGCGTGCGTGGCAGACGCGGTCTGCGCATCGGACGTTCCTCTCTGTGGCCTGCGTGTTCGACAGTCAGAGACGTCCTGTCGGCCCCCACGGTTCGGCACACCCTACGTGACCAGACTCACTCCGAGCGACGAAACCGCAGGTCACGCCACCTCACAGACCCCACCCACCCCGCCGTGAACCGTCGGAAAACGCCCGTCATTCTCATGCAACGGGGCGGCAACCTCCCGCCGTCAGGATCGGTCCATGACGGACAGTACGGCGCACCTCATGAGCCAGATCGGCAGCCAGCTCGCCAGCCAGCTCAGCCTGATCTCCCTGAACGGCAGGCGGCGCCCCGGCCCGCCCGCCCTGGTGGTCGTGGCCCACGGCAGCCGAGACCCACGCGCCCTCAGCACGGTCCGCGCGCTCCTGGACAAGGTCCGCGAGCAGCGCCCCGGCCTCCCGGTCCACCTGGGCCACATCGAACTGAACGAGCCCCTGCTCCCCGACACCCTGGCCGCCCTCGGCACGGACGAGGCGGTCCTCGTCCCGCTCCTCCTCAGCCGCGGCTACCACATCAAGCGGGACATCCCGGAGATGGCGGCGGAGTCACGGGTACGCGCGCGCGTGGCCGGCGCACTGGGTCCGCACCCGCTGATCGTGGACGCCCTCTTCGCCCGCCTGGTCGAGGCCGGCTGGCGCACCCGTATGGACGAGCCCACCCGCCGCAGAAGCGCGGTGGTCCTGGCCGCCGCGGGCTCCCGCGACCCGGAGTCCAAGCTCGACACGAACCGCACGGCCCAACTGCTCTCCGAGCGCCTGGGCGTCCCGGTGGTCCCCGCCTACGCAACGACGGCCGCCCCGACGGTCCCGAACGCCATCCAAGCCCTCACCACAAGAGGCCGCGACCGAGTGGCTGTTGCCTCCTACTTCACGGCCCCCGGCCGCTTCGCAACGGAGTGCGCGGAGGCGGCCCCGTGGATCGCCTCGGCTCCGCTGGGCATCCACCCGTCGATGGCCGAGCTCCTCCTCCACCGCTACGACCAGACCTTGGCAGCTCCGGCTCCGCCGTGGGGCGCGACCAGCCACACACAGCCCGCACTCGCCATCTGAACAGATCCCGGCAGACGCACAGGCGCACAGCCGCACCCCAATTGTCAGTACCTGCCCTTACTGTCGAGGCATGTCCTACGACGCGCAGTCAACCGAACGCTGGGCTCCAGAGCCCGACAAACGCCCTGGCCGCACCGCCTTCCAGCGTGACCGCGCCCGCGTACTCCACTCATCGGCCCTGCGCCGTCTCGCCGGCAAGACCCAGGTCGTCACCCCAGGCACCCGTAACCAGGCCTGGGACGCCAGCCCCCGCACCCGCCTCACCCACTCCTTGGAGTGCGCCCAAGTGGGCCGAGAGCTGGGCGCGGCCCTCGGCTGCGACCCCGACCTCGTGGAAGCCGCCTGCCTCTCCCACGACCTCGGCCACCCCCCGTTCGGCCACAACGGCGAACAGGCCCTCAACGAATTCGCCCAGGACTGCGGCGGCTTCGAGGGCAACGCCCAGTCCCTGAGACTGCTCACCCGCATCGAGCCCAAGCGGTTCACCCCGGAGGGCTCCGTGGGCCTCAACCTCACCCGGGCCTCCCTCGACGCCGCCACCAAGTACCCCTGGCCCAGAGGCGCCCACCCCACCGACCCGGCCTCCCCCAAGTTCGGCGTCTACGAGGACGACCGCCCTGTCTTCGACTGGCTCCGCAAGGACGCCCCCACCACCCGCACCACCTTCGAGGCCCAGGTCATGGACTGGTCGGACGACGTGGCGTACTCGGTCCACGACGTCGAAGACGGGTTGCACGCCGGTCACATCGACCCCGATCACCTGCACGCCGAGCCGGAGCGCCGAGCCGTCTTCGCGGTCGCCATCGGCAGATACGTCCCCACGGACACCGACCCGGCAGAGCTCGCCGCCGCCCTCGACCGCCTCCAGGACCAGGAGTGGTGGCCCCACGGCTACGACGGCACGGCCGTCGCCCAGGCCCGCCTCAAGGACGCCACGAGCCAGCTCATCGGCCGCTTCGCCCTCGCCGCCGAGTCCGCCACCCGCGCGACGTACGGCACGGGCCGCCTCACCAGGTACGACGCCGAACTCGTCGTACCGCGAGAGACCCGCCTGGAGTGCGCGGTCCTCAAGGCCGTCGCCGACCGTTACGTCATGCAGCGCGCGGAACAGGAACGGCTCCGCGCCGACCAGCGCATCGTCGTCGCCGAACTCGCCGCGGCCCTCACCGCCCGTGCCCCCGACGGCCTGGACCCCCAGTTCCGTGCCCTCTTCGACCGGGCCGGCGACGACCGCGCGCGCAAGCGGGTGATCGTCGACCAGATCGCGTCCCTCACCGACGCCTCGGCCCGTTCGCTACACGCCGGTCTGATGGGGCAGACGAGAGATTGAGGGGGCGTTTGTGACGTGGAATGCGCCCGAATGTGACCCTCCGTGGCCTGATCGGGCCACTCCCTCTTCCCCCATCACGCTCCGTGCGGGACGCTCGCATGTGGCGGCATCTGCTGTGTTTTCCGAGGGGACACCCCTCAGACACCCCGTAGGAGGCATCAAGTGGTCGACGCGGATCAGACATTCGTCATCGTCGGAGGCGGCCTCGCCGGCGCGAAGGCGGCCGAGACGCTCCGAGCGGAGGGCTTCAGCGGCCGCGTGATACTGATCTGCGACGAACGCGACCACCCGTACGAGCGCCCGCCTCTCTCCAAGGGCTATCTGCTGGGCAAGGAGGACCGCGACAGCGTCTTCGTCCACGAACCGGCCTGGTACGCGCGCAACGACATCGAGCTGCACCTCGGCGAGACCGTCGACGCCATCGACCGCGAGGCGAAGACGGTCCGCTTCGGCGAGGACGGCACGCTCGTCCGTTATGACAAGCTCCTGCTGGCGACCGGTGCGGAGCCGCGCCGCCTCGACATCCCGGGGACCGACCTGGCCGGCGTCCACCACCTGCGCCGGCTGGCCCACGCCGAGCGGCTGAAAGGTGTCCTCGCCGCGCTCGGCCGGGACAACGGCCACATCGTCATCGCGGGCGCCGGCTGGATCGGCCTGGAGGTCGCCGCGGCGGCGCGGGAGTACGGGGCCGAGGTGACCGTCGTGGAACCGCACGCCACACCCCTGCACGCGGTCCTCGGCCCGGAGCTCGGCAACCTCTTCGCCGAGCTGCACCGTGAGCACGGCGTCCGCTTCCACTTCGGCGCGAGGCTGACGGAGATCGTCGGCCAGGACGGCATGGTCCTTGCGGCCCGCACGGACGACGGCGAGGAGCACCCGGCCCACGACGTCCTCGCCGCGATCGGCGCGGCCCCGCGCACCGGCCTCGCGGAGGCGGCGGGCCTGGAGATCGCCGAGAGGCAGTACGGCGGCGGCATCGTCGTGGACGAACGCCTGCGCACCTCCGACCCCGACGTGTACGCGGCCGGCGATGTCGTCTCCTTCCCGCACGCCCTCTTCGGCACCCGGCTGCGCGTGGAGCACTGGGCCAACGCGCTCAACGGCGGCCCCGCGGCGGCCCGCTCGATGCTCGGCCGGGACGTCACCTACGACCGTGTGCCCTATTTCTTCTCCGACCAGTACGACCTCGGCATGGAGTACTCCGGCTGGGCACCCCCGGGCACCTACGACCAGGTGGTGATCCGGGGGGACGCCGGAAAGCGTGAGTTCATCGCCTTCTGGATCAAGGAGGGCCGGGTGCTGGCCGGGATGAACGTCAACGTGTGGGACGTCACAGAGCCCATCCAGAAGCTGATCCGCACCAAGACCCGGGTGAACACGGACGCGTTGGCGGACCCACACGTTCCGCTCGCAAGCCACGTCTCTTAGGTGTCAGTGCACCCCCGTAGAATTCACGCGTGGCAGGACGGATCAACGACGAGGACGTGAAGGCGGTACGGGACGCGGTCCCGATCGACGCCGTGGTGTCCGAGTACCTCCAGCTGCGCAGCGCGGGCGGCGGCAACCTCAAGGGGCTCTGCCCGTTCCACGACGAGAAGTCGCCGTCCTTCCAGGTCAGCCCGAGCAAGGGACTCTTCCACTGCTTCGGCTGCCAGGAGGGCGGCGACACCATCACGTTCGTGATGAAGGTCGACCACCTCACCTTCTCCGAGTCGGTCGAGCGGCTCGCGGCCCGCGCCGGCATCACCCTGCGCTACGAGGAGGGCGGCTACAACCCCTCCCACCAGCGCGGCGAGCGCATCCGCCTGGTCGAGGCCCACAAGGTCGCCGCCGACTGGTACATCGAGCAGTTGGCGACCAGCCCGGAGGCCGACACCGGCCGCACGTTCCTGGCGGAGCGCGGCTTCGACCAGGCCGCCGCCCAGCACTTCTCCGTCGGCTACAGCCCCCAGGGCTGGGACCACCTCACCCGCTTCCTGCGCGGCAAGGGCTTCACCGACAAGGAGCTGGTCCTCTCCGGCCTCGCCCAGGAGGGCCGCCGCGGCCCCATCGACCGCTTCCGCGGCCGCCTGATGTGGCCCATCCGCGACATCGCCGGGGACGTCGTCGGCTTCGGCGCCCGCAAGCTGTACGAAGCGGACAACGGCCCGAAGTACCTCAACACCCCCGACACGCCGATCTACAGGAAGTCCCAGGTCCTCTACGGCATCGACCTCGCGAAACCGCACATCGCCAAGGCGTCCCGCGCGGTCGTCGTCGAGGGCTACACCGACGTCATGGCCTGCCACCTCGCCGGCGTCACCACCGCCATCGCGACCTGCGGCACGGCCTTCGGCGGCGACCACATCAAGATCCTCCGCCGACTGCTGATGGACAACGGCAGCGCACGCGTGATCTTCACCTTCGACGGCGACGCGGCCGGCCAGAAGGCGGCCCTGCGCGCCTTCGAGGACGACCAGAAGTTCGCCGCCGAGACGTACATCGCCATCGCGCCGGACGGCATGGACCCCTGTGAACTCCGCCTCGCGAAGGGCGACGAGGCGGTCTCCGACCTGGTGGAACCCCGCACACCCCTCTTCGAGTTCGCCCTCCGCCAGATCGTCGTCCGCTACGACCTCGACACCCCCGCGGGTCGCGCCGCCGCCCTGGACGAGGCGGCCCCCATCGTCGCCCGCATCAAGAACAGCGGCGCCCAGCACGAGGTCGCCGTCCAGCTGGCCGGCATGCTCGGCATCCTGGACACCCAGTTCGTGGTCAAGCGCGTCGCCCAGCTGGCCCGTTGGGCCCGCGACCGAGGCGGCAAGGGCGCCCCGGCGCCGAGCGGACGGGGCCCCCAGCAGTACGACGCGGCCCCCCGCGCCGCCACCACCGGCCCGGCCCTCACCCTCCGCAACCCCGTCTACGCCACCGAGCGCGAGCTCCTCAAACTCGCCCTCCAGCGCCCCGAGTTGGTCTCCCCGGCCTTCGACGCGTACGGCGTCGACGAGTTCACCGCCGTGCCCTACGCCGCCGTACGCCAGGCCGTCATGGACGCGGGCGGCGCCGAGTACGGCACCCAGGACGCGCAGGACTACCTGGTCCGCGTCCGCGAGGCCGCCCCCGACGACGCGGTGCGCGCGATGGTCACGGAACTGGCCGTCGAGGCGATCATGCGCAAGACGGTCGACGAGGTGTACGCGGGCGCCCAGCTGGTGACGGTCCGCCGCCGCGCCGTCGAACGCCGCATCCGCGACGTCCAGTCCACCATGACCCGCCTGGCCGCCGGCGGCGACCCCGCCCAACTGGCCGCCGTACAGAACGAGTTGTGGGTGTTGCAGCAGTACGACCAGGCGCTGCGGGAGCATGGGGCCGCCGCGCTCTAGGAGCGCCGCTGCGTGTACTCCCGCTCCTGGTCGTGGAACCGCGGATACTCCGCGGCGAAATGGTTCCCCTCGACGAACCTGAGGTGGGTTTCGTACAAGGAGGCGGACACTCGGGGATCGTGGCAGATCAGGGCACACACCGGCACCCGAGTTTTCCGCGAGGGTAACCACGCGGTCACGGACCGGACTCAAAAAGTCACCGCACGCCCCTCGTGGCGGCGATGTGTCGTACTCCACACTGGGTTCCGGTGCCTGAGTCCTCGGAGCGCGGCCGATCCGTCCCCAGCGGATCCCACACCCCCGCGGTTCCGCTCATCGCGTACGGGACGGACAGCGGCGTGGCCGCCGACTCCGCTCCCAAAGCAGCGCTGCCGCACTCCTCAGCAGCGATCATCCTGGAGGTCGCCCCCGTGCAGACCCAGACCCTCACCCAGACACAGAACAGCGAGACCGGTACGGACGGCACGGAACCGGACGCGGAGACCGACGTACTCGTCGCGGTCCCCCCGCAGTCCCGTGTCGTGCACCACCCCGAGGCCGACCCGGCGGAGGCCGAGACCCCGCCCGAGCCCGCCGAACCGCCCGCCGAGGCACTGGAGACCGAGGTCGCCGAACCGGTGGAGACGCCCGCCGCGGCGCGCGCCCGCGCCGACACCGGCGGCCCCTCCTCCGACCTGTTCCGGCAGTACCTGCGCGAGATCGGCCGTATCCCCCTGCTCACCGCGGCCGAGGAGGTCGACCTCGCGCGCCGCGTCGAGGCCGGCCTGTTCGCCGAGGAGAGGCTCAGCAGCGCGCCCGACCTGGACAGCCAGCTCGCCCTCGACCTCGACCGCCTGGTCGTCATGGGCCGCATGGCCAAGCGTCGCCTGATCGAGGCGAACCTGCGGCTCGTGGTGTCCGTGGCGAAGCGGTACGTCGGGCGCGGGCTGACCATGCTGGACCTTGTCCAGGAGGGAAACCTGGGCCTGATCAGGGCGGTTGAGAAGTTCGACTACGCCCGCGGCTACAAGTTCTCCACGTACGCCACCTGGTGGATCCGCCAGGCCATGTCGCGGGCCCTCGCCGACCAGGCCCGCACCATCCGAGTCCCGGTCCACGTCGTCGAGTTGATCAACCGGGTCGTCCGCGTCCAGCGCCGCATGCTGCAGGAGCGCGGCTACGAGCCGACGCCGGAGGAGGTGGCCGCCCACCTCGACCTCGCGCCCGAGCGGGTCAGCGAGGTCCTGCGGCTCGCCCAGGAGCCGGTCTCCCTGCACGCCCCGGTGGGCGAGGAGGACGACGTGGCGCTGGGTGACCTCATCGAGGACGGCGACGCGGCGAGTCCGGTGGAGTCCGCGGCGTTCCTGCTGCTGCGAGAGCACCTGGAGGCCGTGCTCTCCACGCTGGGGGAGCGGGAGCGGAAGGTCGTCCAGCTGCGGTACGGGCTGGTCGACGGACGTCCGCGCACGCTGGAGGAGATCGGGCGCATCTTCGGGGTGACGCGGGAACGGATACGGCAGATCGAGTCCAAGACCCTGAACAAGCTGAGGGACCATGCGTTCGCGGATCAGCTGCGGGGATACCTGGACTAGAAAGGGGCCGCCTGCCGGCGGCCCCCTCTGTCTCATCCACCTCTGTCTAGTCCACCTCCGCCACCGCCTGCGCGAACTGCGCCTTGTACAGCCGCGCATACGCCCCGTCCGCCGCCAACAGGTCCGCGTGGGCGCCCTGTTCGACGATCGAGCCGTTCTCCATGACGAGGATCGTGTCCGCGTCCCGGATGGTCGACAGCCGGTGCGCGATCACGAACGACGTACGCCCGTGGGCGAGTTTGGCCATCGCCTTCTGGATCAGCACCTCGGTGCGGGTGTCGACCGAGGACGTCGCCTCGTCGAGGACCAGGATCACCGGGTCGGACAGGAAGGCCCGCGCGATGGTGATCAGCTGCTTCTCGCCGGCGCTGACCCCCGTGCCCTCGTCGTCGATGACGGTGTCGTAGCCGTCGGGGAGAGTACGGACGAACCGGTCGGCGTGCGCGGCCCGGGCCGCCTCCTCGATCTCGCCGCGCGTGACGTCGCGAGACGCCCCGTACGCGATGTTCTCCGCGATCGTGCCGCCGAACAGCCAGGTGTCCTGCAGCACCATGCCGATCCCGGCGCGCAGTTCGTCCCGGGACATCGTGGCGATGTCGACGCCGTCGAGGGTGATACGCCCGCCGGAGACGTCGTAGAACCGCATGAGCAGGTTGACGAGGGTGGTCTTTCCCGCCCCCGTTGGTCCGACGATCGCGACCGTGTGTCCGGGTTCGGCCTTCAGGGAGAGGTTCTCGATCAGCGGCTTCTCGGGGTCGTAGCGGAAGGAGATGTGCTCCAGCTCCACCAGCCCGCGCAGCTCCTCCGGCTTCGCGCTCTGCTTCGGGTCCGCCTCCTGCTCCTCCGCGTCCAGGAGTTCGAAGATCCGCTCGGACGACGCGACGCCCGACTGCACCAGGTTCGCCATCGAGGCGACCTGCGTCAGCGGCATCGAGAACTGCCGCGAGTACTGGATGAAGGCCTGGACGTCACCGATGGACAGCGCGCCGGACGCGACCCGCAGGCCGCCGACGACCGCCACCAGCACGTAGTTGAGGTTCGAGACGAACATCATCAGCGGCTGCATGACCCCGCTGTTGAACTGCGCCTTGAACCCGGCCTCGTACAGCGCGTCGTTCTGCTCGGCGAACTGCTGCGCCGACTCGTCCTGCCGCCCGAACACCTTCACCAGCGTGTGCCCGGTGTACATCTCCTCGACGTGGGCGTTGAGCTTGCCCGTGGAGCGCCACTGCTGCACGAAGTGCGGCTGCGACCGCTTGCCGACGCGCGTGGCGACGACGAACGACAGCGGCACGGTGACCAGCGCGACGAGCGCCAGCAGCCAGGAGACCCAGAACATCATCGCGAGGACGCCGATGATGGTCAGGAGCGAGTTGATGAGCTGGCCCATCGACTGCTGGAGCGTCTGACCGATGTTGTCGATGTCGTTGGTCGCGCGGGAGAGGACCTCGCCGCGTTGGCGCTTGTCGAAGTACGACAGCGGGAGCCGCGACAGCTTCGCCTGGACGTCCTCGCGCAGCCGGAACATCGTGCGGTTGACGGCCCGGTTCACCATCCGGGTCGCCACCGCCATCAGCAGGCCGGCCACGACGAACGTACAGAGCGCGAGGAGCAGTACGTTCCCCACGGCGCTGAAGTCGATGCCCTTGCCCGGCGTGAAGTCGGTGGAGCGGAGCATGTCGGCGACCTGCCCCTGGCCCCGGTCCCGCATGGACTGGAGGACCTGCTCCTTCGTCGCCCCGGACGGCATCTGCCGCCCGACGATCCCGGCGAAGACCAGGTCGGTGGCGTTGCCGAGGATCTTCGGCCCGACCACGTTGAGTCCGACGCTCACCACCACGCAGAACAGCAGCACACAGATGGTGAGCCGCTCCGGCCTGAACTGGGAGATCAGGCGCTTGCCCGAGACCTTGAAGTCCATCGAACGGCTGTCGGGACCGCCGCCCTGACCCATCATCCGCGCCATCGGCCCGGCCATCAGGCAGCCTCCGCTTCCGTCAGCTGGGAGAGCACGATCTCCCGGTATGTCTCGTTGTCGGCCATCAGTTCGTGGTGCCTGCCCGTGCCGACGACCCGTCCCTCGTCGAGGACGACGATCCGGTCGGCGTCCCGGATGGTCGACACCCGCTGGGCGACGATCACGACGGTCGCCTCGGCGGTCTCCTGGGCGAGCGCCGCCCGCAGCGCCGCGTCGGTGGCGTAGTCGAGGGCGGAGAAGGAGTCGTCGAAGAGGTAGATCTCGGGGCGCTGGACGAGGGTCCGGGCGATCGCGAGCCGCTGTCGCTGACCACCGGAGACGTTCGTACCGCCCTGCGCGATCGGGGCGTTCAGCCCGCCTTCGAGCTTGGTCACGAAGTCCTTGGCCTGCGCCACCTCCAGCGCGTGCCACAGCTCCTCGTCCGTGGCGTCCGGGTTGCCGTAGCGGAGATTGGTCGCCACCGTCCCCGCGAACAGGTACGGCTTCTGCGGGACCATCCCGACCGTCTTGGCGAGCAGCTTCGGGTCGAGGCTCGCCACGTCCGTCCCGTCGACCAGCACCTCGCCGTCGGTCGCGTCGAACAGCCGCGGGACCATCCCGAGCAGCGTGGACTTGCCGCTGCCGGTGGAGCCGATCACGGCGGTCACCTCACCGGGCCGGGCGACCAGGTCGATGGCCTTGAGCACGGGTTCCTCGGCACCGGGATAGCGGAACCCGGCGTTTCGGATCTCCAGATGACCGTGCCGCCGCAGCTCCGTGACCGGCGCCACCGGCGGTACCACGCTCGACGAGGTCCCGAGGACCTCCTCGATCCGCTCGGCGCACACCTCCGCGCGCGGCACCATCATGAACATGAAGGTGGCCATCATCACGGACATCACGATCTGCATGAGATAGGCGAGGAACGCGGTCAGATCGCCGATCATCATCCCGCCGCTGTCGATCCGGTGGGCGCCGAACCACACCACCGCGATCGACGACAGGTTCACCACCGTCATGACGATCGGGAACATCAGCGCGAGCATGTTGCCGGTGGCCAGCTGCATCTCGGTGAGGTCGGTGTTGGCCTTGCGGAACCGGTCCTTCTCGTAGTCGTCCCGTACGAAGGCCCTGATCACGCGGTTGCCGGTGATCTGCTCGCGCAGCACCCGGTTCACCGTGTCCAGACGGACCTGCATCTTCCGGAACAGCGGCCGCAGCCGCCGTACGATCAAGGTCACACAGATGCCCAGCGTGGGCACGACGGCCACCAGCACCGCGGACAGCGGTACGTCGAGGCCGAGGGCGAGGACGATGCCGCCGACGCACATGATCGGCGCCGACACCATCAGGGTGAACGTCATCAGGGCCAGCATCTGGACCTGCTGCACGTCATTGGTGGTACGGGTGATCAGCGTGGGCGCCCCGAAGTGGCCGACCTCGCGTGACGAGAAGGACTGCACCCGGTCGAACACGGCGGCCCGGAGGTCCCGGCCGAGCGCCGACGCGGTCCTGGCGCCGTAGTACACGGCACCGATGTTGCACACGACCTGCGCCAGCGAGATGCCGATCATCAGGGCGCCGAAGGAGAGGATGTAGCCGGTGTCGCCCTTGACGACACCGTTGTCGATGATGTGCGCGTTCAGCGTGGGCAGGTAGAGGGTGGCGCAGGTCTGCAGGAACTGCAGCAGCACCAGGAGAGCGATGGGTTGCTTGTAGGGCCTGAGATAGGTCCGCAGAAGTCGTATGAGCACGCTACGTCTCTCGGAGTCGGCGGTGGGCGGGTACGTTGCCCGTGGCACCCATCGTCGAACATTCCCCCCGCGTTACCTCAACCGATTAAGCCGAGAGCAGTGCTCGGTCCGGCCTTCCGGGTGCGGCTCCTACCGGATCCTTACCTTCCGCCACACCCGAACACACCCGAATCACCCGGAACATCCGGATGGCATTTAGGGCCCTATGACCGGAATGCTCCGGGATGTGTCTGCTCCCGCACCGACACGTACTGCTGCCGCACGGCCTGCCCGACCGCCAGTTCCTCACCCGGCTCCAGCACCTGCGCCGCCGCGCCCTGCCAGGCCGGCGGATTGCGCGGGTCGAGGGTGCCCTGCGAGGCCCCGAGCGCCCAGGCGGCCTGCCGGGCCGCGCCGATCGCCGCGTAGTCGGCCGGCTGCGGTACGACGACCTGCGCGCCGAACAGCGCGGGCGCCGCGGCCTGCACGGCGGGCAGCTCGGCGGCCGCCCCCAGCAGGAAGATCCGCCGCACGTCGACACCCCGGCCGCGCAGCACGTCCAGCGCGTCGGCGAGTCCGCACAGCATGCCCTCGAAGGCGGCGCGCGCGAGATGCTCGGGCTTCATGGACTCCCGGCGAAGTCCCGCCAGCGTCCCGGCCGTGTGCGGCAGATTCGGTGTCCGCTCCCCCTCCAGATAGGGGAGAAGCACCAGCCCGTGCGACCCCGGCGTCGACTTCATCGCCAGGTCGGACAGGCCCTCCAGGTCCGGCAGCCCCAGCAGCTCGGCGGCCCCGCGCAGGGTCCGCACGGCGTTGAGCGTGGTGACGACCGGGAGGTGCATGCCGGTCGCGTCGGCCAGGGACGTGATCATCCCGGAGCTGTCGACGAGGGCCTCGGGATGTACGGCCATCACGGACCCGGAGGCGCCGAGCGAGACGACCGCGTCACCCAGCCCGATCCCCAGCCCGAAGGCGGCGGCCATGGTCTCGCCGGTCCCGGCGGAGATCAGCAGCCCCTCCGGGGTGGTACCGGCCGCGTCCGCCGGCCCGATCACCTCGGGCAGCATGGCCTGGTGACCGAGCGCCAGCTCGACGAGGTCGGACCGGTAACCGCCGGTGGCGGCCGACCAGTAGCCGGTCCCGGAGGCCCCGCCGCGATCAGTGGTCCTTCTCACGGGCCGGCCGAGCAGCTGCCAGACCAGCCAGTCGTGGGCCTGCATCAGGATCGCGGCGCGCAGGGCGGCGTCCGGCTCGTTCTTCGCGAGCCAGCGCAGCTTGGTCACGGGCTGGGCGGCCTGCGGTACGCACCCCACGGCCTGCGCCCACGCCTCCCGGCCGCCGAGCGCGTCGATCAGATCCGCCGCCGCGATCTGCGTGCGCCTGTCGCCGCCGACCATCGCGGGGCGCACGGTGTTGCCCTGCGAGTCCAGCGGGATCACCGCGTTCTGCTGCGACGACACGCCGATGGCCTGCACACCCTCGAGGAGTCCGCCGCCGGCTGCCTCACCGAGGGAGAGCAGCCAGGCCTGCGGGTCCACGTCGGAGGGTCGGTCGCCGTCCACCGGGTGGGGGGCATACCCCTGCCTGAGCACGGCACCTGTGTCCGCGTCGCAGACGACGATGCGAGTGAAATCGGGCGAACTGTCCAGCCCGGCGACTATCCCCATGACTGAAATTCTATGGGCCGTGCGCCGCGGGGGTGCGTGGCGTCAATAGCTCGCCGTCGCTCGGCCTGCCGTCGGCCTAGGTGGTGCTGGTGCCCCAGTCGTCCTCACCCGTCCCGTTGGTGTTGCGATCCCTCAGTGAGCGCACCCGCTCGGCCACCGAGTCCGGGACCCGGTCACCGACCTTGTCGCTCACCGCGTGGTACGCCTTGCCCGCGAACTGGCGGCCCTGCTGGGCGGCCGACTCCGCGGTGTTGCGGACCGCGGGGTTCTGGGCGACCTGACGTGCGGACTTCTTCAGCTGCTCATAGCGTTCGCGTCCGGCACGCGTGCCCAGCACGTAACCCAGTGCCAGCCCGACGACGAACGTGAGCTTGTAGCGCATGGAGGCCACCCTTCCCTCGTGTAGGTCGGTGCCGGGGGAACCGATTGGCGGAGCACCCCCCTGCTTGCGCTAATGTATGTGTCGCAGCGAGCGCCCGCCCCCTGGCGAATACCCAGGTAGGTACGTTCGATGCAACGAGGCATTCCTCCGTAGCTCAATTGGCAGAGCAGCCGGCTGTTAACCGGCAGGTTACTGGTTCGAGTCCAGTCGGGGGAGCTCGGTCCTCCGTAGCTCAATTGGCAGAGCAGCCGGCTGTTAACCGGCAGGTTACTGGTTCGAGTCCAGTCGGGGGAGCATGCTGAAC